>CAYRGB010000194.1:0-2784 GCA_964423715.1 uncultured Methanosarcinales archaeon
ACAGGAGATGAGATGTTCGCATACGTTCCCCAGGCAGACCTCAGGTTCAAGATGCAGGGTTCCAATAAGAATTTTGTACACGGTGGAGCTGCTCCTCAGGAGATAGTAGTACCTGTGCTCAAGTATTCATACAACAAAACAGCCGATCTTGATAGAAAAGGCATAAAGCATGGCAAAGTAGGCGTAATAATCACCAACCAAAGCCGGAAGATAACAAGCAGCCCATTCTCGATCAACATCCTGCAGACGGAAAAGGTAACTGAGAAGTTACTTCCAAGGAGGTTCAGGGTTGCCTTATGGGACAGGGATGGTGATGAGTTCAAAGTAAGCGATGAAAAACTGGTCATTGCCGAAGGTACATCCGATGAACCTTCCGAGCGGCAGTACAAGGTCACTCTCACATTGACCGGTGATATTGAGAACAAGACATATTATGTACGATTGATAGATGAAGACTCCACAGAGCTCACCAAGGACATCATTGACCCAATGCCCTTTGAAGTAGACCTGTTGATAGTAGATGATTTCTAAAAAGTGATCAGAGTTGATCCGCATGATGGAAAACGACATAGAAACAGACCGCAAGCTAACCGCTTACTTCCCTGGAAGAGTTGTCAGGAAAGACCTCACCAAACTGATAAAAGTAGGCCACAATGTCCCGGTATACGTACTTGAATATCTTCTGGGTGCTAACTGTGCCACAGATGATGAAGAGCTCATCCAGCAAGGGATCAAAAAAGTAAAGGGTATCCTCTCAGACAACTATGTCCACCCGCATGAGGCGGAAAAGGTCAAATCCAGGATCAGGGAGAGCGGGTATTATACCATCATTGACAACATCACCGTCAAACTGAATGAAAGAAGAGATATCTATGAAGCCATTTTCAGCAATCTGGGAATCACAAATGTAGAAGTGGAACCTGAATATGTGAAGAAATATGATAAACTTCTGGGGGGAGGGATATGGTGTATCATCAAGATGGAGTATTCTACCGAATCCTCACAATCCCCGTTCATCATTTCCAGCTTAAAACCCATACAGATACCCCATATCGATGTGGAGGAAATAATTGAGCAGAGGAAGAACTTCACAAAGGGTGAATGGATGGATGTCCTCCTAAGGACCATCGGAATGGAACCCACACAGCTGGAATACCCTGCAAAATGGCATCTGCTGGAGAGACTGGTCCCCCTGGTGGAGAACAACTACAATATGTGTGAACTGGGACCCAGAAGTACAGGAAAATCACATGTTTACAAGGAGGTCTCCCCCAATTCCATACTGATCTCAGGAGGACAGACCACTGTGGCAAACCTCTTCTACAACATGGGGACCAGACAGGTAGGACTTGTGGGTATGTGGGATGTAGTTGCCTTTGATGAGGTGGCAGGGATCAAGTTCAAGGACAATGACGGGATCCAGATCCTCAAAGACTACATGGCATCAGGCTCTTTTGCAAGAGGCAAAAGCCAGATCAATGCCAATGCATCCATCGTCTTTGTGGGAAACGTCAACCAGAGCATTTCCTCCCTTCTCAAGACCTTCCATCTCTTTGCCCCCTTCCCGGATGCGATGAACAATGACAGCGCATTCTTTGACAGGATACACTACTATCTGCCAGGTTGGGAGATACCAAAGTTCAGGCCCGAACACTTCACTGACAGATACGGATTCATCGTAGACTATCTGGCAGAATATTTAAGAGAGATGAGAAAACGCTCCTACAGTGATAATATCTTCAAATACTTCCAGCTGGGCAACAACCTGAACCAGAGAGATGTAATAGCAGTCAAAAAGACCTTTTCCGGCTTCATGAAACTTCTCTATCCGGATGAGAATATCACCAAGGAAGAAACACAGGAGATCCTGGAATATGCACTCACCGGCAGAAGACGGGTAAAAGAGCAGCTAAAGAAGATAGGGGGTATGGAATTCTTCGATGTCAATTTCTCCTATATAGACAATGAAAATATGAGCGAGAACTTCGTGAACGTTCCTGAAAGCGGAGGAAACAAGCTCATATCTCCTGGTATGCTCAAACCCGGCCAGGTCTTCGCAGTGGCTGCCACAGACAGTGGCAAGATCGGTATCTACAAGGCCGAGCTCCAGGTAGTGACCGGCTCTGGGAAGTTCGATACCTCGGGTCTGGGATCACACTCAAAAGCAAAAGAAGCCGTCAAGACTGCCATCAACTACTTCAAAGCAAATGCTAGGTCCATCAGCCAGTCCATATCCACCAAAGAAAAAGACTATTTCCTTAGTTTACAGGACCTTTATGGTGTAGGGGTATCAGAAGGCCTGAATCTGGCCGTCTTTGTTAGTTTATGCTCGGGAGCGCTGGAAAAACCAGTTCAGGAGCAAACAGCCATTCTGGGAACCATGACCATAGGCGGATCAATACAAAATGTGGACAATCTTGCAGACATGCTCCAGGTAAGCCTTGATGCAGGTGCCAAAAAAGTACTCATTCCCGCAGCCGCTACCGCAAGGCTTGGAACAGTGCCACCGGACCTGCTGAGCAAGTTCCAGCTATCGTTCTATGGTGATCCCATAGACGCTGTGAATAAGGCATTGTACTTTGGAAATTGAATCAGCAATCCTCTCCCACACACCCAATTGGTTTGAGCATGATTCTGATCGCAGATCAGAATCTCCCATAAAATCTTCGATTTTACGTGATAGCGAGAGTGGACCCACTTCCCCCGGGACACGACTTGAGCTCTGAGACTTTATTAGTTCACTTGAGCGTGATTCTGATTGCAAATCAGAATCTCCCATAAAAT
>CAYRGB010000195.1:0-2783 GCA_964423715.1 uncultured Methanosarcinales archaeon
CAGCACCACTTGCGATGCTGGCCAACAAGGGAGGCGAGTGATATGGCAAGAAATGAACCTTCAATTAATACTAACAATCTGACAGCGATACAGCTCATGGAACTGGATTCCTGTACCCGGTGTGGGGAATGTGTGAAATGGTGTCCCACATACAATGACTCAGAGAATGATCCGTCGAGACTTGCACCCATGGACAAGATCCTCAAGTGGAGGGAGTTCATGAACAAGTCCTATGGACTGCGCGCCAGACTCTTCGGCCCCAAGGAGATCCCTGAGGAAGAGATAGAGGAGTTCAAGAATGACCTATACAAATGTAGTACCTGTGGGATATGCGGTACAGTATGTGAATCCGGTATCAACACCATCGAGCTATGGGAAGCTATGCGTGCCAACCTTGTCAAGCGTGGGAACGGCCCATATGGTAAACAGGGCATGTTCGTGAAATTGATCAAAAAGTACCAGAACCCATATATGGGGGATCCCAAGGACCGACTTAGCTGGATCCCGGATGATGTGAAGATCGCGGACAAGGCAGACATCCTCTACTTCGGTGGCTGTACGGCAGAGCTGAGGCAGAAGAAGCTGGCCCTTGCAACAGCACGTGTGCTCAACCATCTTGGTATCGAATTCACCATGCTGGGCGAGGACGAGGTCTGCTGCTGCTCGGCCTTGATCAGGACCGGCCAGTATGATATCGAAGACATTGCCCGTGAAGCGGCTCGAAAGAACGTTGATGGTATCAAAGCACGGGGCGCCACGAAGGTGCTGTATGCCTGTGCTGGTTGTTTCCGTACGTCTCTGATAGACTGGCCACGTCTGCTTGGGGAGGAGATGCCTTTTGAGATCATCCACATTGCCCAATTCCTTGAAGGTCTGATAAAGGAAGGCAAACTTGAATGGGTAAAGCCGTTCGACAACAAAGTGGTAACCTACCATGATCCATGTCATATGGGCCGGCATGTTGGTGTATATGACGCACCACGTTTCGTGATTGAAAACATACCGGGTCTCAAATTTATAGAAATGGATCGGATCAGAGAGAACCAGCGCTGCTGTGGAGCCGGCGGTGGTGTGAAAGCTGGTGTTCCAGACCTGGCCCTTGATATTGCCGAGACCCGTGTCCAGGATGCTCTGGCCAAGAAACCGGATATCCTTTCCAGTGCATGTCCGTTCTGCAAGCGAAACCTTTGCGATGGCCGGGATTCCCTCGGACTCACACCTGATGAACTGGAAGTGGAAGATCTGATCGTCCTCACTGCAGAGGCCCTTGGCATCAGTCTTGCCGACTGTGAAGATCAGGCACATTGATCAGGATATGTAAAGGGTTTCGGCCCTCTTCTTTTCTATTATTATAGTATATGGTCCGACCTCAGGATTATCCTGTAAGTAGATTTTAAATAAGAACAATGGTATCTATTTGCTGTCATGCACATCCCCTATGAACTTCTGGGAAGGGTCTTTGTCTGCTTGGTAGTCTTGGCTTTTGTGGGACTATTGCTGGCATTATTGATCGGTGCTTACAGCTTTAAGAAACGCATGATTATTTTCCCGAGATTCGTACTCTTTGTACTGTATCTGTTATATTCTCCTGCAAAATGGATCTGCAAGGTGTTCCACATTCGGCCGACGCTGGTGGATGAGATCCTGATAGAGGTACGCAATGCATCGATGCATGATGCGTTCATACAGAACAAAGGTAAAAGAGCTGTATTCCTACCCCAGTGCCTGCGGGATCCGAAATGCAAGGCACGATGTGACCCAATCTCTGGTTATGAATGCAAACGATGTGGATTATGTAATATCGGTACCATCTGCAAAGCTGCGGATGAACACAATTTCAGGGTTTTTGTAATCCCTGGTGGCAGTTTTGTGAAAAAGATCATCAAAGCATACAAACCCACGTCATGCATCGGGGTCGCATGTTACGTTGAACTTGCAGAGTCAATGCAGGAAGTCTCGTTCATGCCGGTACAGGGTGTATGTCTGTTAAAGGACGGATGTTTTAATACAGAAGTGGACGTGGACGAGGTAATCCGTAAAATGGAGCTGTGCGATGATGTATGATCTTATTGGGAAGGTTCTTTTCGCCATCATAATATTCTCAATTGTGCTCTCTATACTGGCATTGGCTGTGAGTCGTATCAGCCTTAATAGACATGTCTGGCTGGCTGGATCCTTTGCCAATATCCTTGATTTCTTCTATCTCCCTGTTAAGTATGTATTCTATAGGTTTTCAGATAGCAGGATACTGGATAAATGGATGGTGTCCCTGAAGAATATGGCATACATGACTGATTTTTCAAAGACGAAAAAACGTATTATTCTGGCACCTCACTGCATGCGCGCACTTGATTGTCCAGCCCCATCAACGAGATCCGGGATCAAATGTATAGCCTGTGGAAAATGCATATTCTCCCAACTAAAGGAAGAAGCTGAGGGATATGGATACAAATTGTATATAATCACAGGATCATCATTTGTTCGACATGTACTTAAAAGTGAACCTGTAGACGGGGTTCTCTTAATAGCATGTGACTATGAACTGAACAAGGTGATGCGCGCCTTAAAGGATACAGGTGTTGTTGCCTACGGAATCCCAATGGAAAATGATGGTTGTTATAATACAACGGTCGATCATGAGAAGGTGTTGGAAATACTGAAGTCCTTTGCAGAAAAAGAGTAAGGTAGTATGTTATGTATGACCTGATCATAGTAGGCGGTGGCCCGTCAGGTTCAGCAGCAGGCAGGCGTGCGGGTACGATGGGATTGGAAACATTGTTGAT
>CAYRGB010000196.1:0-2781 GCA_964423715.1 uncultured Methanosarcinales archaeon
GATCGCCAACTTCTCTGGCAAGCTCCATTTCATGTGTTACCACAATCATTGTCATTCCTTCACTTTTACCAGTTCCCTTCGTCCAATAACTCATTGGCTTTGCTAGTTCCAGTGGATTCAATCTGGACAGCTGCGATCTTGCCATCAAGAGTCTCAATTCCAGTGATCTCATCATTGTCTGCAGCAACCGCGATCGTCAGACCTGCATCGATGTAGGGCTCGCTGAAGTCAACTTCTTCCTCACGTGCCTCGGTAATGGTCATTCCCGAAGCAATGACATCGATATTACCACGGACAGCAGGGATCAGGGCATCAAAACCTACGCTCTGTATTTTAACAGTAAATCCCTGGTCTTCAGCGATCGCTGTTATAAGATCAATATCAAAACCAATTATATTTCCAGCTTCGTCGGTTATTTCAAATGGTGGGAATGTTGGTTCCGTACCAACAATAAGCACAATATTTTCGTCTTCCTCTATTGATTGCAGCGCATCCTGATAAAAAACCAGTGCAATGAGAATCATAGTCGTCATAGAGACTTCCAATCGTTTATTTATTCTGCAAATTGCCATTTATTCATAGGATTTATTCATATTTTGATAAAATACCAACAAATTTAAAGGTTTTTGCATATATGTAGAATACATGCTTAGAAAAATAAAGAGAATATATATAAATAAAAGGAGTAATAAAAAATATATTTTGATGTATTGAGGATGATAGGGTAGGGGCATATATCCTTGAGAAGCAATTACAATATACCTTAATGAAAGGATAATAAACATGAAGTTCGTTTGTATTCAAATCATAAAATAATGTACAATCTTATGTTCCATCAAAAAACAAATTTGGCGTTCCAATGACAAACAACACTACTCACTCAGAACACAATAATCCATCCTACAATAATATTAGCAGAAACAAAGAGCTTATTTTCAAAATAACATCTGAGGGATGGAGTCCGGATATCTTAAAAAAAGTTTGCGCACCGTATTATAAGATGCACTATGGACAGATTACCTTGGATCTTGATAATCTTATCGAGTTCATGGGTTCGATACACAATGCCCTTCCCGACCTTAGGTTCCGTGTGGAGGACATGCTTGCCGAAAGGGACAAGGTAGTTACCAGATGGATAGCATGTGGTACACATCAGAAGGCATTTCAGGGTGCATTTCCAACCCATGAACCAGTGATCTTTACCGGTATTACTATCAGTCGGGTCAAGAACGGCAAGATCGTGGAGGATTGGGAAGAGGTCGATCAGTTGAACTTCACACAACAGTTCGGGGCATTTCCTAAGACGCTGTGAAACGTGTATCAAAACAATGATATAGAGAGAGACATAATGTAGAGCACATCTTGACCTTAGTTTTATTACGATCAATTGGAGAATGTATTTGGATAACACAACTCTTGGACTGACTATATTTTTTGTGTACTGGATCATAGTATCTATACTGAAGCGAAATGGAACGCTTGAGAGGTACAACATCTCGACCTATGGTCCTGTACTTATGGTCAGGACCGTGAGGGGACAGGAACTGTTAAACAAATTGGCAAGGCCTCGCTTGTTCTGGAGAACATTTGCTAACACAGGTATCCTGCTGATGTTCGTGGGCATGTTTGCAATGCTTCTGATCGTCATTCTCTCAGATGTGGTTATGATCTCATCGATGAGTACCAACACAATGCCTGAACCCAGTAAGTTCAATGAGGCAAGGAACATCTTCCTTATACCTGGTGTGAATGAGTTCATCCCTCTGACATGGGGGATCATTGCACTTGCTGTGACACTTGTAGTACATGAATTCTCCCATGCCATTCTCTGCAGAGTTGAGGATATCAAGGTCAAATCAATGGGTCTGTTAATGGTAATAGTACCTATTGGTGGTTTTGCGGAACCTGATGAGGAAGAGCTCTTTGGTGTCTCAAAAGAGACGGATCTGGTAAATATCAATATTGATAATCTCGATGAGTTCAACAAAGCGACATCAGAAATAAAAGTTAAAAAGCCAGCCAAGGTCGCATCCCGGGAACAGCGTGCAAGGATACTGGCTGCAGGGGTTATGTCCAACTTCGCAGTAGCATTTGTTACATTCCTGCTTTTCTTTGGACCAGTGCTGGGAGCGATCGCCCCCCTGAGTGATGCGATGGTGATCAATGTAACGGATGGTTCTTCTGCATATGATATGGGTATCAGGGACGGTATGGTGATCACAGGTATCGATGATACATCCATTCAGAATGCGAACGACATTATACTTTACATGAAGGATATCGAAGCCGGTTCCACTGTACAGATACATGCTTCGACTGACAGGGTCGTATCAGTATATGATGTCGAGGTCGGAGAGGATACTAAAGGTGATCTCGAAGGCGTTTATGTTAATGCTGTGGTCACGGGTTCCCCCGCGGAGGATGCAGGGATTGAAAGTGGGATGCTGATCCTGCAGATCGATGATACTGCAATGCATTCGTCCGAAGATTTCATATTCTTTATGAACTCTACACAACCTGGTCAGACTATCTATGTCACAGTTCTGCAACAGGCAGAAATGTCATCTGCGACGAATAACACCACCATACTTGATGTGGATCTGGCACAGCATCCGGATGCAACAGCAGAAAAGGGCTTCCTGGGTATATATTACGGCACAGAAGGCCTAAAGAGTGTGCCTCTGGGAATCTCTGTAGGGGAATATCCTGCAAGGGATTATCTGGAAATGTTAAAGAAGATCCCGTCCATGTTGACAGGCATCGGTGGCTGGCTCATACTCT
>CAYRGB010000197.1:0-2774 GCA_964423715.1 uncultured Methanosarcinales archaeon
CTATGAACAGATCAAAGGTCACTGCAAGGAACAGCACATATAGCAGATGTGCTGTACCCGGAAGAGGGAGATCTATCATAGAAGAGGTTTCACCACCCTGTCCCATGCTTTTGCCAACCGTTCATCCATGCTACCGCTCCCTGTGAGAATATCAAGGATGGCCTGAACATTCTCCGGACGGTGGATCAGGGTACAGTCCTCACAACTCCATACCTTTCCACCGCTTGAACGCTCAACCCACTTCCCACTGGTGCGCTCGTCCTTGCACGGATAGAACGGACAGAAACAGAACGTGCAGTCCTGACCCGGGAAATGACAGGGATAATAAGGACATGCTGTGTTGCCACCCAGGGGTTTGCCCTTTCCCCCCTCGATCATATGGTTGAGTTTTTTCATGGCCGTATCCCTTGCATCCCCTACAACAGCAACCCCTATGGCCTTTGTGAGGCGATCGGTCTCGTTCCTTGAACGGACGGCCACCCGTATGAAATCATTTCCAAGACCCTGGAACGAACCGCAGTCCCTGACAAGAATTCCCTGGGCTGCAAGCCGCTGGCTAAGATCCACAGAATCAATACTGGATTCGCTTAGATCCACCAGCACATAATTAACACTGCTTGGCAATGGCCGGAACCTGCGCACCTTAGAGAGTTGCTCGATCAGATACTTCCGATCCTCCTCAATCAGTGCTCTGGATCGTACCAGATAGGAACTGTTGCATCCCCCCTCCATGTTCATAAGAGCTGTACCGATCATATCCGGTATGGATCCCAGGTTCCAGGGAAGCCGTGCGGTGTTCAGTGACATGGCCATGTCGGGCGATGCAACCCCAAACCCAAGACGCATGCCTGGTATGGAAAAATCCTTGGTCAGGGAACGCATCACGAACACATGATCATCCGAGGCTGCCAGATCCGCAATGCTCTGGTCAGGATCTGCCATCTCGATGAAGGCCTCGTCAACGAATAGCAGGGTCTGGTGTGCTGTACATCGGATCGCCATCGTTTTCAACCTGTTGCGCTCGATCAACCGGCCGGTAGGATTATTGGGATTACACACGAACAGGATCTTTGCCTGGTCCAGCAGCTCATCTGACACCTCGAAGAGCTCATCCTGATCGAGGTACTGTATGTCTGCACCGACCAACCTGCACTGCTGTTCATACTCAGCGAAGGTGGGTTGTGGGATCAGTACCACATCATCTTCTTCCAGCATACACTCGGCCACCAGCCGTATGATCTCACAGGATCCATTCCCGGGAATGATATTGATATGATCCACGCCCTGCCCAAGGAAACGGGCAGCAGCGTATTTGAACTCAAGATACCGATTGTCCGGGTACTGGGCGAACTGCCTGGTAGCCTTCATAAGGATGGTATCCAGGGACAATCCTGTGGAAGGATGGTCGAACGGATCACCCATAGGGTTCAGGCTTGCGCTGAGGTCCAGTATGTCAGATTCGGCGATATCAACGCGTTGCGCAGTCTCACGTATCAGACCTCCATGAATGGGTTTTGGGAGAGCTACAATACGCGCTTTTAAGGGTAACTTGTTCTCTTTTGGCACATTGATCGATTAGTGTAATGAATATATGGTATATTAAATTATTCAAATTAACTTTCTTGATATACCAGTAACCTTGTTGATGAGACCATGCTTCCAGTGAGTTCAAATGGATATGTAGATAAAGTTATTTTGCCCTGAGCGATCACACAATCCTTATATCAAGGTATCTTTACCAAGTAACCAACATACCTTCAATATTCCTGGAATGAACCGTGTCACAGTCTGGGAACAATAATCTCTTTCCATGCCTTGGCCAGATTCTCTTCGGTGGTACCTTCTTCCATCAGTATGTCGAGGATCTGCTGCACGACATCCGGGTGATGGATAATGGTGCATCCCTCACAGCTCCACACCTTTCCGCCGGTGGTGCTATCTATCCATTGCCCATCCGTTGCCTCGTCCTCACATGGATAGAATGGACAGAAACAGAAGGTACAGTCCTGTCCCTGAAAATGGCAGGGATAATACTCACAGGTATTCCTGCTTGAGGGGGTGCCAGAGGCCGCATTCTCAATGGTCAGCTTCAGTTTTTCCTCGGCATATTCCTTCCCAGATTCAGTGAGGACCTCCCCGATCATCGTTACCAAACGATCGGTCTCCTGACGTGGTCGGACCGCTACCCTGATGTAATCCTTCTCGTGAATATTCTGGAGACTTGCAGGAGAGCAACGACCATGTGGCCGGGTCGCCATCTTGGTATGCTCCACATTATAGCTATAGAAGGAACTGCAGTCCCTGACAAGGATGCCATGTGATGCCAGCCGCTGAGTGAGTTCCACTGAATCCATCAGCAGACCACTCACATCCACCAGCACATAATTAACACTGCTGGACATTGGTTCGAAGCCATAAATGTCGGAAATGCGCTCTATTAGATACTCCCTCTCCTTCCTGATAAATTCTCTGGACGCGATCAGGTAAGGACTATTGCTCCCTCCTTCCATACTCAGCAGGGCACAGCCCACCACATCGGGCAGCGAGCCTAAATTCCAGGGCAGACGTGCTGTATTGAGTGCATCTGCCATTGCTACAGATGTGACCCCGAATCCCACTCGTATGCCGGGCAGGGCGAAATCCTTTGTCAGGGACCGGAGCACGAATACATGATCATTGGACGCTGCCACGTCCGCAATGCTCTGTTTGGGGTCTGCCAGTTCGATGAATGCTTCATCGACAAAAAGCAATGTATCGCTGGCTGCACATCGGTC
>CAYRGB010000198.1:0-2769 GCA_964423715.1 uncultured Methanosarcinales archaeon
GGGTCTTGACCCTGAGAGGCTCGACAACTCCTGCATCCCACATATCGATAACCTTACCGGTGTAGACGTCGAGACCTGCTGTTTTCATGCCCTTCTCATGTTGTGAGCGCAGTTCTACCAGCATGTCTATTGGATCAAGACCAGCGTTCTCGGCGAGAGTACGGGGGATGATCTCAAGGGACTCGGCAAATGCCTTCACTGCCAGTTGTTCTCTGCCGCTGAGGGTTGCTGCGTATTCCTGTAATCTCAGTGCGACTTCCACTTCAGGAGCTCCGCCGCCGGCTACAAGTTTCTCGTCCTCAATAGCCACAGCGACAACGTGCAGTGCGTCTTCCAGTGCTTTCTCAATGCTGTCAATGACGTGCTCTGTGCCGCCACGAAGTAGTATGGATACAGACTTGGGGTTGACACATCCTGTGATGAAGATCATGTTGTCCCCACCGATCTTCTTCTCCTGCACAAGTTCAGCGTTACCAAGATCATCTACGGCCATCTCTTCGATGCTTGTTACGAGCTTGCCGCTGGTGGAGCGCACGAGTTTTTCCATGTCACTCTTCTTGACACGCCTGATCGCAAGGATGCCTGCCTTTGCCAGGAAATGCTGGGCCATGTCATCAATACCCTTCTGGCAGAATACCACATTGGCACCGCTGTCGGTGATATTTTTGACGATGTTTCTGAGCATCTGTTCTTCCTGGTCAAGGAAGGACTGTAGCTGGTCAGGGGATGTAATGGAGATCTCGGCGTCCATTTCGGTCTCTTTGAGCTCTATGGCACTGTTGATCAATGCGATCTTCGCACCTTCGACCATCTTTGGCATGTTGGTATGCACGCGCTCCTTGTCAAGGATCATTCCTTCAATAAGTTCGGAGTCCTCGATGCGGCCACCGACCTTCTTCTCCACCTTGACGTTATCGATATCGACGGTGTTGCCATCTGCCTGGTCAACAATACTGGTGATCGCTGACACTGCGATGCTCCCAAGAACATCTTTGGATGCTTCGGCACCTTTTCCGGTCATGGCTGTCCCTGCGATGTTGATCAGAGCCTCTCTGTCATCGAGGGTGACGCCTTTTGCAAGGTCCTTGAGGATCTCCCCTGCCTTATCGGCTGCCATCCTGTACCCGGCAGCAATGATGGTTGGGTGAACGTCCAGTTCGATCATTTCCTCGGCCTTTTTGAGCAGTTCTCCTGTGATCACTGCTGCTGTGGTGGTACCATCACCGACCTCATCGTCCTGTGTCTTTGAGACCTCGACGATCATTTTCGCAGCGGGGTGTTCGATGTCCATTTCTTTTAAGATAGTAGCACCGTCGTTGGTAATGACCACATCCCCGAGAGCGTCCACAAGCATTTTGTCCATCCCTTTTGGACCAAGTGTGGTTCTGACTGCTTCAGCAACTGCCTTTGCGGCCATAATGTTGTTGCTCTGAGCATCTCTACCTTTTGTTCTCTGGTTACCGTCCCTCAATATGAAGATCGGCTGTCCTGCCATTTGTCCTGCCATTGTATTCTTTACCTCCTGTATAAATATAGATTAATTGGATTGCCTGTGTCACAGGTCGTTTTTACATGTTTGTAGTTCTATATAAACGTTGTCGTTGAGGTCAGCTACGAAAAAGAATAGTTATCCTTTGTATCGTGTAGTATATTCCAGAAAAATCCTCTTCCTGTATGAATCAACTTATCAACCATAAGCCGTATACAGGAAGTCCGATAGAGTCGGACCGGTCTGATATTGTAAAGTATCTACTATGGAACGAAGGGTAAAAAAAGAAATAATGAAAGATGATTATTTAGCTATAGCTTTTTGCGGGCGTCTCATGAACCTTCTTTTTGCACCAGATGACATATATCTCTGAGCAGGTCCTGAGTGTGCTTTCCCTGCCGCAGATTTCTTTACCTTGATAGTCCTTCCTTTCCGTCCTTTGACCCTAACCCATTCAATGCTGCCTGTTTTTCCCATTATTTATCCTCAGTTGTAATGTTATATATTATTCATTAAAGCTATCTGCTCCCCCTACATGTAGTGCTAATTATTAAACCTTACGGAATCACAAAAACTGAAAAAAAAGAAACATGGAAAAATCAGGCCAAATATGGTCGGCTGCAGGGAGAGATGTTCGATCTTAATCGGCGGTAGTTCACATATTGTTTCTGTGAAAACGTAGCGAATTCAAGGCATGAATACCTATATATCGGTGCCCAACCCCTTTGTATCCAATGACCCTTGATCCAGTCCATATTAAAGCGATATCTGATCTTGCATCCCGCATCGAGTTCTCTGTACCGGATGAGGATACGGACAGTTCCAGTGAGATCCTTGAGTTGCTTCGTGAACTCTGGTACGATGGGAATCTGGTCCTGCGATCCCTTGGAAGGGTATATCGTTCAAAAGTGGATATCGAAAGGATGTCCTGCGCACAGGACCCGATACCAAGGACCTTTTCATGTGATGGTGGAAGTACGAATCCATTTACCTTTGATAATGGTCTGTCTGTGGACTTCTGTCATTCTGCCCTTGCATCCACTCCAACGGACCTTGAGATCCATTCAAAGAGGACGATCGTTGCTGCCACATATTCTCCAAGTAGCAACGTGACCATTGATACAACTGATGGATGGGATGGTTTTGATGACGGATCGGGACGTTCGAAGATCATACGCATCCAGCCTGGGCTTCTGAAGACCAGGATCAGTAGACTGGTACATAATATTGCACTGTATCTGGCGGAATCGGAACACATCCTGTGGATGATGGATCGGTTC
>CAYRGB010000199.1:0-2763 GCA_964423715.1 uncultured Methanosarcinales archaeon
TTCCAAAGACTACAGCCTCTGCGGGTATCTGTACGATCCCAACTGTAACCCAGGAGATCAGGAACGCCGTGACCACAAGTAACTCCACTCCCTGTGCCAGGAACTCTCCTCCGAGAATATAGCTGGTGATCGGATGACCGGCAAGTATGCTGCCCACGGTACTTCCGATCAATGTGTCCAGCAACAGGTTACCGTGAAAGGCATTGACATAGAATGATCTCGGGATAAAGGTGATGACGAGGCTGACAAGCAGTACCATTCCAAGTATGACCGGCCCCATTATCCCAAGCGATCGGGCGGCCTTGATCGTTGAATTCTTCAGTTTTTTTGTGTCTACTGGCATATGTACACCATGATCATATTATCTGAATGTGGCCGCAGTATAATCTATTCATATAATTGCTATTTGTTATAGTTATTCAGTTAAATGTTCTTTGATCTTGTATGCCAGTTCCTTCCCGATCCCCGGGACCTGCATTATATCGTCCACCGATGCTTCCCTCACTCCCTCTACCGACCGGAAGTGTTCGAGCAATAATTGTTTTTTCGCAGGTCCAATACCGACAACAGCGTCCAGTGCGGAATGTGTAAGCTTTGCACTACGCCTCTGCCGGTGGGACGAGACCGCGAAACGGTGGGCTTCATCCCGGACCCGTCTCAGGAGCTTAAGAGCAGGGGAGGTATGCGGCAGTATTATCACCTGGCCAGGTCCGGTCCTTGTGGTAATGATATGTTCGAACCGCTTGGCAAGGCCGATGAGGGGAATATCAAGTCCAAGTTTCTCAAGACGGGAATGGGCAGCACCAACCTGCGTGGGTCCCCCATCGATCAGGATCAGATCAGGGAATGTTCCTCTTTCTCTTGCCATGCGGCTATATCTTCGTTCCACGACCTCTCCTATCATCGCCGGATCATCGATACCTGTGACCGTTCGGATATTGAAATGCCGGTAATTGGTGTTCGATGGAAGTCCTTCTTCAAAGACAACCATGGAACCCACGGCATCGGATCCCGATATGTTGGAGATGTCAAAACCTTCGATACGGTGGGGCATAGATGGTAGGGAAAGCACGTCCTTTATCTGTGACAGGGGCTGCAAAGAAGGTTCCTGGCGTTGTCTTTTCAGATGCACCTGTTCCATAGCCATCCCTGCATTCTTCGCCGCCATTTCAAGCATCTTCCTGCTATCACCTCGAAGGGGCACCCGAAGCTGGACACGTCTGCCTGATCGCTGCCTAAGCCATTGTTCTATGAGTTCCTGTTCGGGCAGGGGGTGTTTGACCAATATCTCAGGAGGGACCGGAGCGTCCAGGTAGTATTGCTTAATGAACTCGGCGATCACTTCCGGGATATCGCTCTGCCCATCGCCGCGTGTCAGGGTGAAGTCTGCTCTGCCCACCATCGTACCGTCCCTGATGTAGAACAGTTGTACGTAGACCGCCCCCTCATCGGAGGCAGAAGCGATCACATCCCTATCATCGGTTCCGTGGGTGCTTGTCTGCTGCCTGCCCAGGTCCTCCAATGCAGCGATCTGGTCCCGCACCATGGCCGCAGCCTCAAACTGCCGGGAGTCGGCATATTCCTGCATCGTCTGTTCCATCTGCCCGATCAGAGTAGAGGTATTTCCCTGCAGGAAACTGACTGCTGCCATTACATGTTCCCGGTACTGGTCCGGGTCTACCGTGCCTGTACAGGGTGCCAGACAGCGGTCGATGTGGTAATTCAGGCATGGCCGCTGTCGCTGTTTCGTGATCCTCTTCCGACACCTGCGCAATTTGAATATCTGTGCGATTATGTCTATTGTCTTGCGGACAGGTTTGACGCTGGTGTATGGCCCGAAATACAGTGCGCCGTCCATCTGGCGGCGGCGTGTCAGGTATATGCTCGGATAGGGATCATTGACAGTGACCTTGACGTATGGATAGCGTTTATCGTCCTTCAGGTTGATGTTGTAGCGTGGTTGGTTCCTTTTGATCAGGTTCGCTTCAAGGATCAGTGCCTCTACTTCTGAATCGGTGGCAATGTATTCGATATCTGCGATATTCCGGACAAGCACCCGGGTCTTTGATGAGTGGTATTTACTGGACTGGAAATACTGGATGACCCTTTGTTTGAGCGATCGGGCCTTGCCGATATAGATGATGTTATCCGAGGTGTCCTTCATCAGATAAACACCCGGAGAGTCCGGAAATTGGTATATTTCAGGGATCATGGTGGTCTGTTCAATATAGGATTTGGATCAAAATTTGCATATTTTCAACGATGTTATTCAAGATCGCATTTCGAGAATGTATTCTGGATGAATGCTGGTAGCGTCAGGTCGATGATCGTTTCAAGGTTCACAATATCTTCCCGATTGTACTCCAGGAGCAGGTCAAGGGCCTGTTCATCCCCTCTTTCATGGGCCTTCCATAACCTGACCGCCTCAAAACCATCCATTCCATCGGTCGCATCACTTCGTGTGATCCCAAGCTTATGTTCGATCCTCTTCAATCCGCCGGTGTGTCCAATACGTCGCAGGGGGTACATCAGGTCAGCATGCAACTGATCTAAGGTGATCTGCGGAAATTCCTTTTTGATGAATGGCAGGTCGAACCGTGCACCGTTGAACGTGACCAGGTATTGGTATTGCGGCAATATGTCTACGATATCGTCAAGATCGATCCCACGGACATAGGCTCGTGCCTGTTTCCCATCGTAGATCCCCACTACGGTGATCTTGGAGCTGGATGGGGACAGACCCGTGGTCTCGATGTCCACATA
>CAYRGB010000200.1:0-2758 GCA_964423715.1 uncultured Methanosarcinales archaeon
CCAAGACCGACCATGTTCTCACAAGACGTTGTTCAGGATTAATTCCGGCATAAATATATATGTAAGTGCTAATATAAATATATATTCCTAACAAAATGCATATATTGATGTCTACTGAGAGGGTTTCGTTCATACCTATAGAGAATCCATGGGATTATCTAATGATACGTGTCCCAAGGCGAACACCGGCAACAGGCTTCGTTTTTATACACTCTTGCTGCACAACATCCGTGATACTGGCAGGATCCTGACCATCCATTACAATAGTCTCAATGTTGCAGCGTTCGATGATCTTTGCGGCCAGGGGGTCTACAGGTGAGCGAGAACCAGCCTTCATTTCTGTTGAGATTACAACGTCCAGCAGTTCTTTTGCAGTCATCACGTCGAACCTTTTGGCATTGGGATCCCTCATAGGATCTGCAGTGTACACCCCATCTACCGATGTCGCAATCACCATTAGATCTGCATTCAGGTACTCGGCAAGGACGGCAGAGACTGCATCTGTGGTCTGTCCCGGGATCACGCCTCCCATTACCACGATCTTTCCGGATGCCATTGCCAGCTCTGCTTCCTTGTATGTTTGGGGCGGTTCAGGGTACGCAGCATTGCCAAGGGCGGCGATCAACAATTGGGCGTTCAAACGAGTCACATCTATCCCGATAAAATCACAAACAACCTCATTGGCACCGATGCTGCGTGCAGCGTTGATGTATTTTCGTGCCGCGACTCCCCCTCCTGTGATAACTACAAGTCCATGTTCTTCTGAAATTTCTCGAAGGGCTTCAGCATAAGCTGCAAAAGTGGTAGGATCAAGGTCCTTTGCCAATATCGAGCCACCAATAGATAGTACTACTAACATTATGATCATTGCTCCGAGTGTTTACGTCTAACAAGTATCTCCACCATCCCTATTACAAACAGTGCACTCAGACCACTAAAACCAGGGACGAGTGTGGTAAGGGAGAGGTCAGATCTGTATCTGCTCATATTGTCACTGTAGAGAACACCTTCGTTGTAGAGCCCAGTGACCTCTATTACTGTGCCGGGTTCAAGGTCCGTAGTACCATAATAGGTGATCTTCATCGTTTGTCCTGTCTCATTATCGGCTACGATGACAGCATAACGACTCACAGACTCATCAATACTTTGAAGGTCTGCAATGATCGCAAGGAACTTGCCATTGAAATCGGCAGGGTTCGCATTGATATTTTGGATAGTGGCATTCTCAACTATCTCAGAAGGTTGGTGTATCACATATTTTGGGACGAAGTATCCGCCATCTATAGGGTCGTATCTGAACTCCCCGGTGAGCTTCACATCATCGCCGGTTTCAAATCCAGAGAACATACTTTGTTGTACTCCTTTGATCGGGAGGGTCTGACTGCCCTGCGTTAGGATCATTGAGTTTTTTGTCAGTTCCGATATATTTCCTGTGATACTGATCTTGCGATAGGCGGTGGTACTATCATATATCTCTGGATTTTCATGCAGTTCCTGAAGTGACACCTCCTCAAGTTCGAACATGGATGCTGCAGCTGTGGTAATGGTTAATATCATCGCTACTGCGAGTAGACAGGACAACAATATGTTCCTTAACTGCATTTATCGCTCCTATGTTATAATTTCCCTTTCTTGTGCAGCAGTTCTGCATTAAGGACACTGGCGCCTGCGGCACCACGAATGGTATTGTGTCCCATTGCCACGTATCTGATTCCTTCCCGTATCCGTCCGACTGAAATGCTCATACCGTTGCCCATGTTCCTATCAAGGTGTGGCTGGGGCCGATCAGGTTCATCGCGAACGATCAGTGTCCTCTCGGGTTCGGTAGGATGATCGCCAAGACCAGGATCGAAGTCTAGGAATGCCTGCCTGACATCTATAGGAGACGGATCATCATCCATCGTTGCCCAGATGGCCTCGGTGTGTCCATCCATAACAGGTACCCTATGGCAGGATGCGCTGAACTGAATGTCCGCATCAACGATCTGGGTACCATCAAAGGTCCCAAGAAGTTTGAGGGGTTCTGTCTCCATCTTCTCTTCTTCCCCTTCGATATACGGGATTACGTTGTCCATTATGGCCATGGATGATATTCCATCATATCCCGCACCGGAGATCGCTTGCATCGTTGCCACACTGACACTGGACAGGCCGAACTGTAACAGAGGTTTGAGGGTTGGCACCATCACAATGGTCGAGCAGTTCGGGTTCGTGATGATGAATCCGTCCCATCCGCGCTCGTCCTGCTGCACCTCGATAAGATCAAGGTGATCGGCATTGACCTCGGGGATCACAAGGGGCACATCCTTCTCCATCCTGTAGGCAGATGCATTACTCGCCACCGCAAAACCCCCCTTTGCAAAATCGGCTTCCACTTTTTTTGCATACGTCGCAGGGAGTGCTGAGAACACAATATCGGCATCAACTTTAGATGGATCCACAGGCACGATCTCCTGCTCAGCCACGTCATCCGGGAGCCCGACGCCCAATCTCCAGTTCGCAGCATCTTTATACTTCTTACCAGTACTCCTCTCGGATGCCGCAAGGGACGTGATCTCGAACCACGGATGATCGGCCAGTGCCTGTACAAACCTCTGTCCGACTGCACCTGTGGCACCAAGTATGCCTGCTTTTATGGGACCCTTCATAGTGCAACCTCTGAATGTAACGAATTACGGGCTAAAAAAAGAAAATGGAATAATAATTATTCCATTGTAATTGCTTCTGTTGGGCATGCATCCACACATGCGCCACATTC
>CAYRGB010000201.1:0-2741 GCA_964423715.1 uncultured Methanosarcinales archaeon
AGCAACCTCAATATCTGTCTTTTGATATTGAACTGATGTATAAACACCTCTTTGATGGTGGGTTCACCTGACATCCTGATCACTCCCTCCACCCTTCTTAGTCAACATCACAGCAAAGAGAATCATAACTCCAATTGCTCCAACGTAGATAAGTATCTGGACTATACCAAGGAATTGGGCATTCAATGTAACGTATATCCCCGCCACAGTAAGTAACGAAAGCACCAGTGCCATTGCAGCACGGACTATGTCCCTTGCTGTGATGGTAGCAATGGATAAACCAATGAGCAACACTGATAAAATAGCAAAGATGATAGCTTCGACCAATCCGACCATCTTATTCCTCCTCTCCAATTGGGGTTTCCCTGGCCAGCATGTCCGGAGTATATAAAAACTCCTCATGGGTCCATCTGATAACACCTGTAGTATAAACCTTGGTGCTTGACAGAGCATGCTTTGGACACTGGTCTATACATAGTCCACAGAACATGCAGTGGCTGATATCTATCGCAGGGAACCACCGTCTTTTATCATTATCCTTACTTACCTTATCCCGTACGATCTTTATCGCATTGTTGGGACAGGTATTGGCGCATATTCCGCACCCTATACACTTACTCTTATCAAGTTTTTGGAGCCCTCTGAACCGATCAGGTAATTCACTTGGTACCTCAGGATATCTCCGGGTCACAGGGGGACCAGCATATATATTTTTTACTGCCTGTAAAATATTCTTCAAAACCATTCTATCACACTCCCATATAGAGTCCCAGTACAATTGCCCATACCAAGTTCAGCAGTGAAAGTGGAAGCATTTTTTTCCAACTCAGATCGACAACCTGGTCGATCCTGAACCTTGGAACTGCCCATCGTAGCATGATGATCGTAAGGATCACAAGAACCACCTTCAACAGGAAATACACCGTTGGGAGTATAAATCCAAGTACCGTGATGTCGGTCAGGAACGACGGTAAGTTCCAACCTCCGAGGAACAACAATACGATCAACATCGAACCAAGTATCAGGTGGATATATTCTGCGAAGAAACCAAGTCCAAAACGCATACCACTGTATTCAGTGATCCATCCTGCCACAAGTTCCTCTTCTGACTCGTTCTGATCGAATGGCAGACGACCCATATCGGCCATCATCGCCACAAAGAACACAATGAACCCGATGGGTTGCAGTAAAATGAACCATATTGGGTTCTGTGCCTGTGCAATCTCAACCAGATTGAGTGAACCGACCATAATGGCCACACTGACCACAGTGATACCTAGGGGAACCTCATAACTGATCATTCGGGCAAAGTTCCTGAAAGCACCAAGAAGTGAATACTTGTTATTGGAACTATATGCATACATGAAAGCACCGAGAATCGATACCGAAGATACAGCCTCTATGTACAATATACTGATATCCATATCCGTAATAGCTATTGGATACTCCGTACCATTGAGTACAATGGCCCCGAATGGTATGGCTACCAGCATCATGAACACAGATCCCATCAGAGCGATAGGTGCAGACACGAACAGGAGCTTGTCAGCTTTTGCCGGGATCAGGTCTTCCTTTGTCAACAGCTTGATAGCATCTGCAACAAGCTGGAAGATCCCTATAGGGCCGACATACTTTGGGCCTATCCTTGACTGAATATCTCCTGACAGTTTACGCTCGAACCATACCGTAAGCATAGCACCCATAAATATTGCACCTATTAGAGCAAAACCGCATATCGCCCTGAGCCAGGGGTTGAATAAGATATCTGGAACATCCATCATAATCACCTATCTGCCTCACTGGTACAGCCGTCCATACTTCCGGAGATCGCTGCCACGTCAGCCACGGTCGTCCCTAACAGAAGAGGTGGTAGTGCCTGCATCGTTGGATAAACAGGTCCTCGGACCTTTACACGATACGGTTTGTCCGAACCATCGGACACCATATACACTCCCATCTCACCTCGCGGGTCCTCCACCCTGTGGAACACATCGCCAGCAGGAACTCTCATCATCGGAGTACGCCTGCCATATAATGAGTCTTCAAAGAAGAGGGGACCATCTGGGATCTGATCCAGAGCCTGTTCGATGATATACATGCTCTCACGCATCTCGTTCAGTCTGACAATGATACGAGCAACGATGTCACCATCCTTGTGCGTGCATATCTTGAAATCAAGGTCATTATATACCAAGTAAGGCTCATCCTTTCGGATATCAAAAGAAACACCTGTTGCACGCAGTGGAGGACCTGATACCCCGAGATCCGTTGCGATCTCAGCAGTCAGTACACCAACGCCCTCACAGCGCTCCCTGTAGATCTCATCAGAATTGAACAGCATTTCATACATATCCACCTTCTGTTTCAGATCAATAAATGTCGTCTGGACCTTTTCCCTGAAACCATCGGGAAGATCGTCCTGAACACCTCCAAATCGTAAGAACGTATGTGTGATACGGGCACCGGTCACTATATCCATCAACGAAAGGATGTTCTCCCTTTCCCTGATCGTGTACATGAACATTGATACAAAACCAATGAACTCACCGAACTCACCCATTCCAAGCAGGTGGCTCTGCAGTCTTGAAAGCTCCTCTATGATCACACGTATGTACTGGGACCTCTCCGGAACCTCGATATCCGCTAGTTTTTCAACCGCACCTACAAAAGCTTCCTCATTGGTCATTGCTGTCAGGTAACATATCCTGTCAACGATCGGTATACCCTGAAGATATGTCTTG
>CAYRGB010000202.1:0-2733 GCA_964423715.1 uncultured Methanosarcinales archaeon
AATTATACAATCATATGCAAATGGAGTGAAACCATGGGAAATATTCGACAAAAAAGTATCAAGAACATATCACACCGCCTGCTTAACGAATATGGAGATGTATTTACAAAGGATTTTGATGAGAACAAACCTCTTGTATCCAAATACACTACCATAGAAAGCAAGGTCATCAGGAACCGTGTAGCAGGCTATGTTACAAGAAAAATGACCCACGTAAGAACCGAGTAATCCGGGAGCGGATCGATCTATGTTCAAAGGAGTCCTACCGGCCCTTATAACTCCTTTTTCAGAAGATAATACCATCGACAAAGCCGGTTTGAAGAAGAACATCGATTACGTTGAAAAAGGAGGGGTGTCAGGTGTCGTGGCCTGCGGAACCACAGGCGAATCCGCCACTCTGTCCACCGAGGAGCATAAAGATCTCATAAATACTACCCTCGACTGTGCAAGTGTTTCGGTGATAGCCGGTACAGGTTCGAACAACACAGCTGAGGCAGTGGAACTTTCAAAGTATGCAGCTGATGCTGGTGTAGATGGTCTTCTTGTTATTTCACCTTATTATAACAAACCCAATGATGCTGGTCTGATCAAGCATTTTACAACAATTGCCGAGAATGCTGACGTACCCATAATCCTTTACAACGTACCGTCCCGTACCGCACAGGACATCCCTCTGGATGTTATCGTTGAACTATCAAAAATCGAGAACATCGTTGCTATCAAGGAAGCAAGCGGTAATCTGGACAAGATCACTCGGATCATAGAGAATACGCAGGACGAGGAACTTGCAGTATTATCCGGGGAGGATGGGCTTACGTTCCCCATTGTAGCCCTTGGCGGAAGCGGTGTGATATCGGTTGCTGCTAACATTGTACCTGATAAAATGGTAGAACTTGTCAATGCCACCGCAAAAGGGGACCTTGATGTTGCAAGACAGCGACACTATGAGATGGCTCCCCTGATCCGTGCGCTTTTCTGTGAGACAAACCCCATCCCTGTCAAACATGCAATGGGAATAATGGGATTGGCTGCCGGGCATCTCAGGTTGCCACTGGCACCCATCAGTAGTGAGAATGAACAGGTACTGATCAATGCATTGAAAGAAATTGGGTGTATTGAATGATCAATGTAGCAGTGACGGGCGCCTCTGGAAAGATGGGATGTCTCATCATTCAGAACATTGTCAGGACCGATGGTGTACGGCTTTCTGCCGCATTCGACCTGGCAAACATCGGTAGCGATGCCGGAGAGGTCGCGCAAGCAGGTACACTCGGAGTAACCATATCCAATGTAGAGGAGATGGAACAGGTACTGACCGAAACAGGTACCGATGTCATGATCGATTTTACCATTGCCAAAGCTACTACGACCAATGCACCTGTTGTCGCGGGATGTGGTGTGAATCTGGTAATTGGTACCACAGGTTTCATCCCTGAACAAAGAAAAACGATCGATGATGCGATTCAGAAGAATAATATCTCAGCCATAATAGCACCAAACTATTCTGTTGGTGTCAACGTATTCTTCAAAATCATAGAGGAAGCTGCTAAGTACCTTTCGGATACCGACATAGAGATCATCGAAGTACACCATAACAAGAAACAGGATGCACCCAGCGGAACTGCAATGCGGGCCGCAGAGGTAATGGGTCATGTGCTGGGTGGTAAGGATTATGTATTCGGGCGTCATGGCATCGCACCACGTAAAAAGGAGATAGGTATCCATGCAGTGCGCGGTGGAGATATCGCCGGGGACCACACCGTGCTCTTTGCAGGTGACGGGGAACGTATCGAGATCAAGCATCAAGCCCATTCCCGTCAGGCATTCGCTGCTGGAGCGGTGAAAGCAGCTGAATGGATATACAAAGCTGAACCTGGCATCTATACGATGGATGATATCCTGGGTCTTTGATATTTCCCACAATAAAGATAGATTGTGAGGGTTTAACGATTCTCCTCCAAAATAATGAGTCCATGAATTCTGAATCCATTATCCTGGGATCATAGTAAATGTTCTGCGATATCCTTAGATATGATTCGTTCACAGTACACACATCTCAACGTGATCCTTAAATTATTTGAACTGACAATGAACTTAGAAGTTATTGGTTCATTACTATTGGAGATACAGTTGGGATTGATGCATCGCACCACCCCTTCGATCTTTTTAGGGATATGAACCTGGTTCTTGTGAAGGACTTCAAGGTCCCGTATGATATTTATTGTTGCATTGGGAGATATCAATGATATCTTGTCCACCTCCTTCACATTCAGCTCACGCCCTTCGATCTTCACCACATCTTTTGTACCATCGATACTGGGCGCATATATCAGAACACTGATAATACCTTTATACGTACCTGGTATACCAAGTATCTTCAGGACATTCAGTGCCTGACCTGCCGTGATATGATCGATCACTGTTCCATTTTCGATCGGTTGCACCCTGATCTCTTTTGTTGTCGATCCACGATCAGAACTCATTGGATTGCCCCCATAACCAGTGCCAGTAGCGCCATGCGGATCGGTACACCATAGAATGCCTGTTCAAAGTAGCATGCATGAGAAGTCATGTCCACCTGCGGATCGATCTCGCTCGTGCGTGGTAATGGGTGCATGATCTTAAGTTCCGGTTGTGCCAGTTCCAGCAGCTCGGGTGTGATCTGTAGACTGTTAGCCACCCTCTGATACTCTGCAGGATCCGGAAAACGCTCTTTCAGAGTGCAACCAGCGG
>CAYRGB010000203.1:0-2728 GCA_964423715.1 uncultured Methanosarcinales archaeon
ATCAAGGAAGTATATACAGCAGCGGTTCGGGGCCGAGGTGGGTAACGGCAGGGTGCAGCTCAGTACGATCGAATAATTGTGTGCTTACATGTGCCCCTGCGAATGATATATATCCATGCAGGCATTATTAGAGTAACCAGATTGATATATCGGTGATATGATTGAGCATCAGTGTAAATAGATATAAGTGTGGATATTGTGGTGCATGTGTAGGAGTATGCCCAGTAGGTGCTTTGGAATTGGTCGAAACCTGGATCGAAGTGGATGATAAATGTACATCATGTGGTCTATGTGCTAAGATCTGTCCTGTTGGGGCTATCGAGGTGAAACGATGAAAGATAGTTACGATGTGATCGTGGTAGGGGCAGGTCCGGGAGGGTCTATTGCTGCAAAGACCGCAGCCCTGAAGGGACTTGATGTACTGCTGATCGAGAAACGACAGGAGATCGGAGACCCTGTGCGCTGTGGAGAAGGTGTGGATAAGGTCTCTCTCAGACATCATATCAAGCCCGATCATCGATGGATATGTGCTGACCTAAAAGGGTCATGTATATACTCTCCTGATGGGACGGCGGTCGAGATGAGCGCAGAGATGTCCGGGGCAGAGGTAGGTTATGTACTGGAACGAAAAATATTTGATAGAGTTCTTGCCGATGAGAGTGCAATGGCCGGGGCAGAGGTCATGGTCAAGACACGTGCTACAGGCTTGATCATAGAAGATGGTACAATATGTGGTGTAAAGCTCATGCACATGGGTGAGGAATATACAGTTCGTTCAAAGATAGTTATTGGTGCCGATGGAATGGAATCCAAGGTTGGCAGATGGGCAGGGATCGACACGTCTGTTAAGCCTAAGGATATGGAATCATGTATCCAGTATCTTGTAAGCGGTGCCAACATCGATCAGGGATATTGCTATTTTTATCTTGGTAACGATATTGCACCCGGTGGCTATGTCTGGCTCTTTCCCAAAGGTGGGAACCAGGCGAATGTTGGAGTGGGGCTCCTTGGAAGCAGATCCGGGAAAAAACGGGCGGTAGATTATCTGGACAAGTTCATGAAGGAGAAACTGCCTGATGCCAGTATCATTGAAATTATATACGGAGGGGTTCCTGTTCAGGGGACCATCGAACGAACGATCGCCAATGGGCTGATGCTGGTAGGGGATGCTGCACGGCAGTCAGATCCGATAACCGGTGGTGGGATTATCAATGCAATGGACGCTGGCAAGATCGCAGGAACGGTCGCGGCTGATGCGATCAGTAAAGGCGATTGCTCTACGAAGGTTCTGCAGGACTATGAGGAACTATGGAGAACAACGATCGGACGTGAGATCAATTATAGTCTGGTAGTAAAGGAGACGTTTGTCAAGTTTACGGATGAGGACCTTGATTCACTTGCATATTCCCTCAAAGATGTGAATTTTGACAGTATGAGATTAAGGGAACTCCTGTATGCACTATTCAAAGCCAACAAGAAACTCTTGTGGGAACTGAGATCGTTGTTCAAGGATGTTGTTAAGAACAATTTCGACTTCAAGAATTGTTAATAGCAAAATTGATTGTCACTCATTTTTAGATGGGAAGCCCCACGGTTTTAGCGTGGGGTCACTGACATGCTGTATGTCATGTAACTATCATCGATCTTACAGATACATCTTTTTATCTTTTCCAGAATTCAGGTGTCAACATCACGATCACAGTAAATATCTCCAGTCTGCCTATCCACATATTGGCGATCAATACAAGTTTTCCCAGAGAGGGCACCACATCAAAATTCCCCATTGGCCCTATCAGGTTGAAACCCGGGCCGATATTACCAATGGTTGCAATGGATGCCGTGATTGAACTTACGAGATCCATTCCAAGGATAGCCAGTATCCCGGCACTGGCAATGAAGATCATGATATATATGAACACAAAAGAAATAATCGCATTCATGATGTCATCGGGTACTATTTTATTGTTGAACTTGATGGGTTTGACAGCTTTTGGATGAATTACCTTGAACAATTCCCGTCGCGCATACTTTAGCAGTACTAACACGCGTACCACTTTAATACCTCCAGCGGTGGAGCCGGCACAACCACCTATAAACATCATGGCCAGTAGTACCGCTTTCCCAGAATCCGACCAGAGATTGAAGTCGTTTGTCGCAAATCCTGTGGTCGTTAGTATAGAGATCACCTGGAACACTGCATACCGAAAGGATGTGGTTACGTCCAGGGACATGTCTCTCCAGAGTAGTGCAGTGAGCAGGATTGTGGCAACAATGATCAATACAAAGTAGAACTTGAACTCATTGTCATGGAGCAGGGTTTTTTTTCTGTTATACAGCATTTGGTAATGGAGAGCAAAGTTCGCTCCTGCCACAAACATGAATAGTGTGATGATACCTTCAGCCAGGGGGTTGCCAAATGATGCAATACTGTTTGCATAAGGGGAGAATCCACCACATGCCATGGTGGTGAATGTATGTGTAATAGCATCATACGGAGACAGGCCTGCGAGAAGCAGTGCCACCAGCTCGATGATCGAGATGACCAGATATACTGCCCAGAGGATCTTTGCCGTCTCCCTTATACGGGGTTTAAGTTGAGCTTCCTTTGGGCCGGGTGCCTCCGCGCGGAACATCTGTCTGCCGGCAACACCCAGTTTAGGCAATATGGCTATGAAAAGCATGATGATACCCATGCCACCAAGCCATTGTATCATACTTCTCCAGAACA
>CAYRGB010000204.1:0-2684 GCA_964423715.1 uncultured Methanosarcinales archaeon
TCAGGATGGTTCCAATCGGAAAGGATATATTGTTGTTTGGAACTATGTCATATGTTCTTAGTTTTGTTTGCATGATATCAATTCAAACATAACGAAGGACACTTGTATTAATTATAACTGTCAAAGTTGGGATATAAGTTTGATTCCCTGTGCACAAATAACAAAAAAAGTATCAATGGATGAATGTATTTTTTCTAATAAATACATTAAAGTGGCAGGAGTGCTTTATTTGTAAACTAAATTAAAAGGAAACGGCGTTTGGCAAACCTACGCCATTTCCAGATTCACATATAATTTTGTCAGGATGCTGATATTTCATAAATAATTCAAATCTTTCCTGCATTCTTTATACTTGGTTCTATTCCTTCCTCACCTGGATTCCAACCAGCAGGTGTGACATTACCTGTGTCCTTAACAAATTTAAAGGCATGAAGTTGCCTGAAAGTTTCTTCCAGGTTTCTGCCAACTGTAGCATTTAGCACTTCATAACCTCGAAGAATGCCATCAGGGTCAACAATGAATCGTCCTCTGGTTTCAATACCATTATCTTCGTCAACCACTCCATATTTCCTGCCGATTTCAAACGTTGTATCAGCAATCATGGGCATTGGCGGGAACTCTCTTCCTGTTTCCTTCAAAGCAGTGGTTATTGCAGGACTTGTCTCAGCCCATACTTTATGTGAATGGACCGAATCGGCGCTGATGGCAATACCAACTCCACCAAACTGTTTGAGATTCTCATAATTGCTGATGATCCCTGCAATTTCTGTGGCACAAACGTATGTAAAATCTCCAGGATAAAAGCAGACCAGTACCCATTTACCCTTGAAATCAGAGAGTTTTACTTTCGTTACTTTGCCTTCAATAAATGCGGATCCTTCAAAATCCGGTGCTTGTCTATCAACTACTACCATCTTTGCTAACCTCCCAGTAAGAACTTCTTCCTCGCAGCAATCTCCAAGAAGTCCCACACATCATTTGAAATTCTACAAGTTAAATTGTAGTTAATAAGAATGGAAACTTCCCATAACAAATATACTCCAACCAATATAAATACATTTTGTTCATTCATGTTTTTTTGTGATCGTTGTTGCACAGGCAGTATTCTTTTGCGAAGCCATTGTATCAAAAAAACATTAGATATTACTAAAATATATATGCCCTTCATATTTATAATTTATACAAATCAGTTAAATGACAATATTTTTTTTAACTTTAAGGAGTAATGTTAAATGAAATTCGGACTAACATACTTGAGGGTACGCACAAAGTTTCAAATTGGAACCGGGTTGAAGAAATCAGGAAAGCGTCCATGAATAGATGATGTTTGGGCATGTGTTAGTTTTTACTTTTGAATCTATTATTGATGCGTGAGGGATAGCATTTAACTCTGTTGTAATAAGTTTATGCAAATTCGTCATTATGAGTGTCTGAGGGTGTGCATCCCCATCAGCACCCCACCTATAAATCCAATGATCCTAACAAGGGTGAAATTTCCCTTTCCTTCAATGATCACATATGCAGACGAAATTACCAGCACTGATAGGAACAGGTATCTAAAAAACACATCAAGAATACGATACTTTTTAAGAACGCTGCTCCTTGCTCTAACCTCTCAAGCCGGTATCCCCGTATGGTCTCGATGACATCGCTGATCCCGGCAGGAATATTTTTGGATATCTCCAGATATTCATCGCTTTCCAGTTGCATGTATTCTGCAGCTCGTCTTGGAGAGTATCGTTCCTTCATGGCTTTAGATATGATCGGTCTCCCCTCATCCATAAGGTTGTAGTAAGGATCAAGTTCCAGGTATACCGCTTCAATGAGTATCAGTGTGCGTTAAAGCCTGGAAAACTCGGTTGGCAGTGACATGTTATACTTAAGGGCAAGCATTGCATAATTGTCACTCTTGCGTTCTTTGATCCCGTAATGCTGTTCTACTATCAGTTCATCCAGATCCCATTTGAATTTATAGATGTCAACATCTTCTTTGTTCAGCTTACCTATCTTCAAAAAAGCGTCGGCTGCCATGTCCACTTTCTTTTTGTATGTCGCATAGAAAAGATTCAACATGTTCCGTCTCAGCTCATCGTTGATCTTACCGACCGCACCAAAATCGATAAATGCAATAGCGCCATCCTGGGCCACAATGTTCCCTCCATGGGGGTCAGCATGATAAAAACCGTCCAGATACACCTGTTTTAGATAGCTTGAGGATATGAGCTGTGCGTACCTGGATTTCATCTCCTGGTCAACACCAACAAGGTCCTTGATCTGGATACCTTCCATGAAATCCATGACCAAGACGCTTTCACGACAGTAATCCAGATACACGTCTGGGATTCGCACATCTGTGACATCTTTGAAGTTCTCATTGAAATGTTTCATGTTCATGGCTTCGATACTGTAATCAAGTTCCTGATGCAGCATTTCTTTGAAATCGCGAAGGAATATGTCAGCATCGAAATTTTTGCCGGCTCCTATCAATTTGATCAAAAGGGGTTTCAGATCATTGATAATATCAATATCCAGGTTGATCGTGTCAATAAGGTTCGGACGGGCTATCTTTATGGCAACTTTCTTACCATTCAAAATGCCTTGGTACACCTGCCCGATCGATGCACTCGCAATCGGTGTTGTGTCGAATTCGTCGAACACCTCCAGTATATCATTGCAATGGTATC
>CAYRGB010000205.1:0-707 GCA_964423715.1 uncultured Methanosarcinales archaeon
TATGATACATGTGTCACCATCGACGTGGGTGGAACGAGTACCGACGTTTCAATGATACAGAATGGACTGCCTGAGCTCAGTGATTATGGTGCGACCGTTGGAGGATGGCAAACCAAGGTCAAAGCGATCAGAATGGAAACATCTGCCATGGGAGGAGACAGCCAGGTCTGGCTCAGGAACCAGGACATCCATATTGGACCTAGAAGGGTAATTCCCCTCTGTGTCGCAGCTGACAAGTATCCGTCTCTTATTGACAAATTGAAGAGGGCAAGGACTCCTTCAAAGGTGCAGATGAGCGAGAGCATACAACCCACAAAATTCTTTGTCAGAACAGGAAACAAACCCATTGAACTGGGCACATACGAACAGGAGATCCTGGATCGCATAGGGAACGAACCGGTATCCATTACCGAGGTCTTTACCGATCGGCTGCCGTCTGCGGTGTTTATGGACCTGTTAATACAAAAACGGTTGATACAGGCAATAGGCTTCACCCCAACGGATGCTCTTCATGTACTTGGGATATATAATGAGTGGAATACTGAAGCATCTAATCTGGGAGCCACCGTTCTGGGCAGGCTCACAACAAAAGAAAAAAGCCAGTTCTGCGAAGACGTCAATGACATGTTTGCCAGTAACATGGTACTGTACCTGATGTCCTACCTGCTTCGGGATGTGGATCAAACTGAGATCAAGAAGGTCATTGA
>CAYRGB010000205.1:717-2680 GCA_964423715.1 uncultured Methanosarcinales archaeon
CGCTCTGCTTGACGCTGGCCTTAAAATTCTTGGGATCAAGAAGGTCATTGATGGTGATTTCTTCACAAAGTTCAAACTTAGCATACCCGTAGTACTTCTTGGAGGTCCGGTCAGGGCATATGCTGATAAGGTCAGGGAACTCCTCGATGCAGACGTAATCGTTCCAGAACATGCCGAGGTTGGCAACGCAGTGGGCGCTCTTGTTGGAAAAGGGATCAAGAGGATCGAGATCCTTATCAAGACCGTCAGTAAAGGGACAAAGAGTGGTATTATGGTATTTTCTCTTGGTAGAAGAGAAAATTTTTTCTCCTATCCGGATGCAGTTGAATATGCCACCAAACTTGGCAAGGAAATGGTCATTGAATACATGCAGGAGGCAGGTCTTGACAGAGGTGACGTGAAGATCGAGATGATCAGGAACGATATATTTTTGCAGGGTACTTCTGGAACCCCATTGGAAACAAAACTCACCTTTGTGGGCATAGGGATGCCGAAGGTGAAATGATCACCATGAATGGAGTGTGAAACAGTTGCCCCTACTCAGTATTGTTGCCTGTGGGATGTTCGAGGACGAGATCACACATTTGATCGAAAATGATAAGGATATCTCCAGTATTACTATTGTTAAGAACGAGAATTGTATCGGTCTTACAGGCAAACTGGATACGGTCTGTACTGAATACACATGTTCGTCCCTTGAGGATATTCCCTCCCTGCTGGAAATACAGGACAATGAACATTTCATTCTTGTTGTGAACATCCTTGAGCTAGCACTTGATGCAAGCCCGGAGCGCCTAAAGGACAAGGTCTACGGAATGATGCAATCCATGTCAGGCTTTTCCGATGGTATCCTTGTATTATATGGGCTATGTGGGAATGTTCTGGGCAACATTGAGTCGGATCTCTCGTCCCCATCCTGCCCGGTGCACATATTGAAGGATGAATATGGCAACATCGTGGACGATTGTATTTGTGCTTCATTGGGGGGCAGACAGGTCTATGCGGGACTCCTTACGGGAGAGGAACGTGGTGAGGGAACGTATTTCCTGACTCCTATGCAGGCTGCGCATTGGCGGGAAATGGTTGTGATAGCCAAGCTGACACCGGATCCTGATAATATCGAGATGACAAAGGCTGTGTTTGATTATTCCGGTTATTGTAATGTCGGGAAGATCGATACAGGTCTATCCTATGAGGCACATTTCGATGATCAGGTGGACGAGTTTGCAGAACTGTTCGACCTTGATCGTGTTGATATGAAAGGTAATACCACGATCGTTGATGAGAGCTATAGGAAGTTGCGATCGGAAGTGTTGATGAAATGAAACATCAGAGAAGGTATTCCGTATGCCTGTCCGACTACATCATAATAATGTCACAACGTTTATATAACAGAAATTTCTCTAAAGATCGTAGGTTGGTTGATTGATCAATGTTTTGTGTTTATTTGGCAAAGGAGTGTTTAAAAATATGAAATTCAGTTTAGGTATTGATGCTGGGGGCACATATACTGATGCAGTGATCCTGAGAGATTCGGACGGAGAGGTTGTTGATTCAATGAAGGCAAGGACTACATACCCTGACCTTCTGATAGGGATCCAGAATGCGCTGGATGGGCTTGACGGATCATATCTTGAGAACGTCTCTCTTGTATCGGTCTCAACAACACTTGCTACAAATACCATTCTTGAAAAAACAGGTTATCCGGTGGGTTTGATCCTGATAGGAAATGCCGAGATGCCCAGTAATTCCTCAATACGCTATTCTATTTCGGTATCTGGTGGTCATAGTACCGGAGGTAATGAGGTAGAACCTCTGGATACTGAGGCAGTCGAAGAGTTCGTAATGGCTTTTAAAGACAAAGTCTCGGCCTTTGCGGTATCCTCGTTTTTCAGTGTCAGGAACCCAGAACACGAATTGAAGGTTAAGGAATTAATCGAGAAGCGGACGGGCCTGCCCGTGG
>CAYRGB010000206.1:0-2657 GCA_964423715.1 uncultured Methanosarcinales archaeon
AAGGTCGTGTTCGACATTGCCGGAGATGGATCGTTCCAGATGAGTTCCCATGAACTGGCTACTGCTGTCCAGAGTGACATTCCAGTGATCATTGCCATAATGAACAATTGTTGTCTTGGAATGGTGAGACAGTGGCAGGAACTGTTCTTCGAAAAGCGATACTCATGCACCTGCTTTGATGGAGAATGTGTGGATTTCGTTAAACTCGCCGAGGCCTATGGTGCTCTTGGCATACGTGTCACTAATATAGAAGAGGTCCGGCCGGCCATAGAAGAAGCGATTGCATCTGGAAGGCCCACCGTGATCAATTTCATTGTTGAGGAAGAGGAGAATGTGTCTCCAATGGTACCTGCTGGCGCTGCGATCAATGAGATACTTGACCTGGAGATGAAAGAATGAGACACACACTTGCAGTTCTGGTCGAGAACAAATATGGAGTGCTTGCAAGGGTTGCGGGACTCTTCTCAAGACGCGGTTACAATATCGATAGCCTGGCGGTCGGTGTGACAGAGGACCCAACCATCTCACGAATGACAATTGTTGTCCGCGGAGATGACCATGTTGTTGAACAGGTCACAAAGCAACTTAACAAACTGATCGATGTCATCAGGGTGACCGACCTGAGCTCTGATGAATCCGTGGAGAGAGAGCTGGCACTGATCAAGGTGAACGCTGACGCGACCAACCGCGCAGAGATCATACAGATCGTGGATATCTTCAGGGCACGCATTATCGATGTGGCCGCCAGAAGTCTGACTGTTGAGATCACTGGTGATGAAGGAAAGATCCAGGCGATCCAGAAATTACTGAAACCATTCGGCATCAAAGAGATGGTACGGACCGGTAGGATTGCGCTGAACAGGGGATTGAAGGATTCGTGAATTGGTGGCTCGATCGATCATTCGAATAAATAAATGCCAATATTGGATTAATTGAATTTACTACACTCAGGAGAAATATAGATGATAGAAGTATACTATGATAAGGACGCAGATCTTGGTGCATTGAAAGACAAGACGATCGCAGTGATGGGGTATGGAAGTCAGGGTCATGCACAGGCCCAGAACCTGCACGACTCTGGTCTCAATGTGATCGTTGGATTGAGAGAAGGAAGCAGGCGCTGGAAACAGGCAGAGAACGATGGGCTTAAGGTCATGACCGTGGAAGATGCAGCCAAAGCAGCCGATGTCATCCAGCTCCTGTTGCCAGACGAGATACAGTCAACGGTATATGAGGAAAAGATCAAGTTCGGTCTTAAGGCAGGGAATGCACTTGTGTTCTCCCATGGATTCAATATCCATTACAACCAGATCGTGCCTCCCACTGACGTGGATGTATACATGGTTGCACCCAAGAGTCCAGGCCATCTCGTAAGACGAACATACAAGGATGGTGCAGGTGTACCTGGTCTTATTGCCGTATATCAGGATGCTACAGGAGAAGCACGCACAATGGCACTGGCTTATGCAAAGGGTATCGGATGTACCCGGGCAGGCGTGCTCGAGACCACCTTTGGCGAAGAGACCGAGACCGACCTGTTCGGCGAACAGGTCGACCTATGTGGTGGGGTCAGCTCGCTCATCAAGACATCATTCGAGGTACTGGTCGAAGCAGGATACCGCCCTGAGATGGCATACTTCGAGACCCTGCATGAGATGAAGCTCATCGTGGACCTGATCCATGAAGGGGGACTGGAAAAAATGTGGTATTCCGTATCCAACACCGCAGAATACGGCGGATTGACCGTAGGACCAGAGATCATCAATGATGAATCACGCATGGCCATGTATGAAGCACTGGAGCGGATACAGAACGGTGAGTTCGCCCGCGAATTCGTGCTCGAAGGCAGGACTAACCATCCAGTACTCAATGCCATGGAACGTCAGGAACGCGAACATCCCATAGAGATTGTTGGTCGGGAACTGCGTGCCATGATGCCTTGGCTCAACAGTGAACTCAACGAGGAATAATCCTTCCTCGTTCCTTTTTTCATTATATCGAAATACCAAAATAGGCTTAGTCATGCCAGATCTGATCGATACGATCCTCACACGGAGAAGTGTTCGTGAATTCACCAGAGAGATCATCAGCAAGCAGGAAATAGACACGATCCTGGACTGTGGGCGATGGGCACCTTCCGGACTGAACAACCAGCCATGGAAATTTGTAGTGGTGCAGGAACGCGACACCATCGACCAGCTGTCCCAATGTACCCCCATTACAGGGATGTTGTCAAAGGGGCTAACGTGTTGATCGGCGTTTACCTGGATAAGGATACGCAGTACAACCATACCAAGGACATCCTGGCCATCGGTGCCGCCATACAGAACATGTTACTGGCATGTGAGGGTCTGGGGTGGGGTTGTCTGGCTGGGGGAGATCCTCAACCAGAGCGAGCAGGTGAACGCCATCCTCCAGGTTCCGGCATCACTGGAACTGATGGCCATGCTTGCTATTGGTCATCCGGTGTCAAAAAAACGCACGTCTCAGCGCAAGGACCTTCGGGAGATCACCTGCAACGGGATGTTCGGCAAACCATGGGCCTGACTACCTGAATATCAGATCAAATCGTTTGCATCGGGGATATCATAATGTTTATATCAGCCCAACTTTGACAGTTAAAATTAATACAAGTGTCCTTAGTTATACTTGAATTG
>CAYRGB010000207.1:0-579 GCA_964423715.1 uncultured Methanosarcinales archaeon
GGTGCGGCCGGACCGGTTGAGGGAAAATCCCCGAACAGGCATAACCGCTTCTATGTGGTCGTGGAACCTCTTGAGGAATCGATCATCAAGTTGATCCGTGATGGTGAGATCTCCATGAGAATGCCTGAGCTCGAGAGACGAGAAAAACTGATCGCTGCAGGTTTGGACAAGGATGAGGCAAAGAGGATCGTTAACATCAATGAAACGAACACATACTTCGATATGACCAAGGGTATACAGTACCTGAACGAGACCATGGAGTTGATCCTGGAAGGCTTTGCAGAGGTCATGAAAGGCGGTCCCCTGTCGAAGGAGCCATGTATGGGTGTCAAGGTCAAATTGATGGATGCCAAGTTGCACGAGGATGCGGTCCACAGAGGTCCAGCACAGGTGATCCCGGCTTCCCGTCAGGCTATACAGGCTGCAATGCTTATGGCCGAGGATACGTTGATGGAACCCTATCAGAAGGTGTTCATACAGGTTCCACAGGAACAGATGGGAGGCGCAGCTAAAGAGATACAGGGTCGCCGTGGGGTCATCCAGAACATGACGTCTGAAGGTGATACGACCATCATCGAG
>CAYRGB010000207.1:589-2657 GCA_964423715.1 uncultured Methanosarcinales archaeon
TCCAAGGCACCAGTATCTGAGTTGTTTGGATTCGCAGGTGATATCCGTTCTGCAACGGAAGGACGAGCGATGTGGAGTACGGAATTTGCAGGGTTTGAACCACTACCAGCGAATCTGATAAAAGAGGTAGTGTCCAGTATCAGGGAACGGAAGGGTTTGAAGGCAGATTTGCCACAGGCATCCGATTTTATGAGCATGTAAGATAGGAATCCCCATCTTCATGCTTATAATATACTTGTTTGTCGGAAAGGTTTAAACGTGTTAACAACTATTATGGACAAAATCCAATGTTTATATTAATCCAATTCAAAGGGAGAATCGAAATATGGCAGAAAAACCACATATGAATTTAGCAGTAATTGGTCATATTGACCACGGCAAGTCTACACTTGTAGGAAGATTGATGTACGATACCGGTGCGATCGCAGAGCACATCATTGACAAGTACAGGGAAGAGGCAAAGGAGAAAGGTAAGGAATCCTTTGCATTTGCTTGGGTTATGGACACACTCAAGGAAGAGCGTGAGAGGGGTATCACCATCGATATCGCCCACAAGAGGTTCGACACAGATAAATTTTACTTTACCATCGTGGACTGTCCTGGTCACCGTGACTTTGTAAAGAACATGATCACCGGTGCATCCCAGGCAGATGCAGCCATTCTGGTAGTTGCAGCACCTGATGGTGTGATGGCACAGACCAAGGAGCACGTGTTCCTTTCCAGGACATTGGGTATCAACCAGCTGATTATCGCTGTGAACAAGATGGATGCAGCTGACTACAGTGAGGACAGGTACAATAAGGTGAAGGAAGAAGTGTCCCAGCTTCTCGGTATGGTTGGTTTCAAGGCATCTGAGATACCTTTCATCCCAACATCTGCATTTGAGGGTGACAACATCAAGGAAGCAAGCAGTAATACTCCCTGGTACAAGGGTCCATCGATCCTCGACTCCCTGAATGCTCTTACAGTACCAGACAAACCCGATACCCTTCCACTCCGTATCCCTGTACAGGATGCATACACCATATCCGGTATCGGTACCGTACCTGTTGGTAGGGTTGAGACCGGTGTGATGAAGAAGGGTGACAAGATCACCTTCATGCCAAGTGGAGCAACCGGTGAGGTAAAATCCATCGAGATGCATCATGAGGATATCCCTCAGGCAGTACCTGGTGACAATATTGGATGGAATGTCAGGGGCATCGGTAAGGGCGATGTCCGAAGAGGAGATGTATGTGGTCCTGCATCCAATCCACCAACGGTGGCCGAGGAGTTCACGGGTCAGGTCGTTGTGCTGCAGCATCCATCTGCGATCACTGTCGGTTACACTCCGGTATTCCACTGCCACACTACCCAGACCGCATGTACGTTCATGTCCCTTGACAAGAAACTGGATCCAAAGTCCGGCCAGGTCAAGGAAGAGAACCCAACATACATCAAGGCTGGTGACGCAGCGATCATCACTGTAAAACCAACAAGACCAATGGTCATTGAGCCTGTGAAAGAGATTCCACAGCTTGGTAGGTTCGCTATCCGTGATATGGGTATGACGATCGCTGCCGGTATGTGCATGAGTGTTAAAGAGAAGAAGTAATTCTCTTCTCCCTTTTTTATTAGGAGATAAATATGGCACAGAAAGCAAGAATACGATTGTCGGGCATCAGCTCGGTGAACCTGGATGGCGTCTGCGATCAGGTAAAATCCATTGCAGAACGAACAGGTGTCAGCATTGCTGGCCCAGTTCCACTTCCAACCAAGAAAATGGTAGTTCCCACAAGGAAAAGTCCGAGTGGCGATGGGACAGCTAGCTGGGATCATTGGGAAATGCGTGTCCACAAAAGACTGATCGACATCGCAGCCGATGAGCGCGCCCTGCGTCAGCTCATGAGGATTCAGGTACCCAAAGATATCAATATCGAGATAGTACTTAAGAATTGATGATGTAGTTATTGATCCTTCAATAACTATATACCATCTATTTTTATTATAACAATCTTGATCGTCGAATAATTCGTTACAGATTCATTCCTGTAACAACCGACCACCTTCTTTTCAGAGCTGATTCTGT
>CAYRGB010000208.1:0-2634 GCA_964423715.1 uncultured Methanosarcinales archaeon
CCTTTGATAGATACCCTTGAAATCGATGTTCTTCACGGACGAGCAGGTGGTGTGAGAACCGCATTTTGGACAGATTTCCTTGTTCACCGATATACCACATCGGGGACAGAACAGTTTGGGTAACGTGTATTCCCCACAATCGCATCTGAACTCGTGTGTCTGCGTTCCACAGGCAGGACAGATGCGATTACCTATCTCCACACGTATCGTCCCTACCTTGCTGTTCGCAGAGGCTTTGAAGCTGGCAGCATCCTTCATCTTCCGGGTATTTCCGGCAGACTCCCCGATAGGGAACAGGGCATGTGGAGCAGGAGACATTTTGCGTTTGTTCGATTTCTCAGGCCGCCCCATCCGCGCACCGATACGCATGGGTGCACGTGCCCTGACCGTCCAGCCGGAAAGCTCATTGACACATTCACGTATATTATTGCTATTGAGCGTATCCCATGTACGAGTAAGATCGTCATCGAGTCCAAGGCAGTGTACGAACGGCATGGGATGTTCGATGTGAATCACTCCGTCACGTACTCTGTACAGGACGAGCAGTTTTTCGAGGACCGTCCTGACACCTGTAGAAATCACTTCATCGAATGGTAACTTCAGAATAGAGTGATCCGGCTCAAGGGTGCCGTTCTTTGAAGAAAAGTCTGCAAGCAGGGTGAACTCATCGATATTGATGTCATGCCACAGGTATGTGAACTTCGGATGCAAAGGTACTCCATAATTTTCAGTGATCGCAATTGCGACCTCCTGCGAAGGATCCTCCAATCCATTGGCGTCTTGCTCAGGAGCCGCTCTTTGATATTCCTGAATCCACCATTCAAAGCAGTATGTTGCCGGAATGAGGGGGTGGTTGTTTTCTAGGAAGTCACCATAGTTGATCAGTATTTCCCCAATGTCAATAATGTATTCGATCTGAGAATGCAGTTTAAGTGCCTGTTTTTCATCATCTATCCGTATCACATCCCCACTGATGAGGCGTACTGTTGGCCCCTCTATAGTATCCACTGGGGCCATGCCGGCTGCTTTTCCTGGACGTTCGACCTTGATCTGTGTACCTGGCGCAATGAAGTTGTCCATGACCACCATACCGGCGGGACTGATGCCGGCTGCTGCAAAGGAAGTGTTACGAGAGCGTCCATAGCGTATCCGGAACCCTCCTGGACGGGAGGGATGGGAGAAGGCCGGGCGCCCTGCTATCAGGTCACGCAGGTACTTGTCCTTGGGCTTGACCTGCATGGTCTCATCCTTGTTATCATCACTGCCTTTGGCACCGCCGATCAGCGTATCGAGCCATTCCCAACCATCGATCTTGAGCTTGCTGACATGTTTCTGTATCTTCGGTGCCTTCAGCGCCAGCCCCTCTGCCAGCACGAGCGCCATTCCTCCGCGAATGCGGTTCGTCCCGACCCTGTCAAGATTGCGGTATCCTTCTACTTCCTCCTGCTCGGTGGGCTCACCATCAAGACAGATAGGACAGTTCTCGACGATCAGCTTGATCTCATCCTCGGAGGGCATGTACTGCAACGTGGCGACCCGCCGGTACAGGAGGATCTCCTCAACATAGCGTTCCACCTCTTCTTTGCGGGGTTTATAGCGATCGATACCCACTCCGCGGCGGACGTAATCTCCAACAAGTACGGACAACGCCTGGGCGGTACCACCTGCACTGCGTATGGGGCCGGCATAGAATATCTTGATATACTCGGTACCATCATCGTTCTTTGCGATATCCACCCGGTCAATTCCCTCGATGGGGGCAGCGACCACTCCTTCAGTAAGCATTGCTACCGATACGCGAATGGCAGCTTCAATGGCCTCAGCCTTTGAACCAAACTCGCCGGTTTTCCCTTCGGCGACGTCCCTGCCCAGTGCCAGCGCACCTTCTTCCCTTGACATCGTTCTTTCCAGTTTGCGTATACGTTCAGCCACCCCCGTTACACCGATAAGGTTCTCCACCCTATCGGCCAGGTCTTTGGCAAGGGGGATCTCTACTGTTGGTCTCGGGTCTTTGCCGCGTGAGCGTGCAGCATTAGCTATCTCGATCTCATGTGATAAGGTGGATTCAAGCTGGTTGAAATAATCCCGCATGGGGGCGCTAGCCACAATTTCTGCCATGTTATGTTATCCTTGTGTCTTACACCATTAATGACATGAATGGTAAAAATATGTTGCTGTCATGCTACTTCACTTGCATGACTTTGTAGTTATAGGACCGGATTACCATTGCCTTCATAATAGTAGAGGATGTTTATATATAGATTGAAAGTCCATCCCGATTCATATTGAGAGGCAGATAATATGAAAAGAACAATCCTTTCGCTAATGCTGATATTCATTCTATTCATAGGCCCGGCAGGTGCGACCTTACTAACTGATATGAATGAATCGGTAACAGAATATAATCAGAATGTTGACAAAGCACCTGAATTTGTGCACAACATGTTTGACGATGAGACGATCCATCTTATCATCGAGATGAACAATGGCAGCATTCTTGAATTAAAAGCAGTTACCGAGAACGCTAAGGTCATAGAGTTGGGGGAGTTGGGAAGTGATGAAGATTTAGAGGGAGAGATCACTATCACTACTGATGAGAACACGATTCGCTCGATCATGGACTCGCAGTCTCCG
>CAYRGB010000209.1:0-2627 GCA_964423715.1 uncultured Methanosarcinales archaeon
TGAAACGCTCACTCCTCCGGTGGTATATCGCACCCATCGTGTGCGATCCGTCCGCAGATCCCCACAGTAGGATGTCCCATCGAACTGCATATGCAACCAATAGCATAGCGTGACACATACCCCTCGAACCTGCCCACTTCCTGGCATGCTTCCCTGGATGAGAGTCCATGCTGGTTCAGCATCAGGCCGAGTATACGGTGCCGCTTCACAAGGAACTTAGCATACTCCTTCCCCATTTCCGTCAGGCTAACGCCCCGATACGGCGTATGTTTCACATACCCTGCATCCGCAAGTTCGTTGATGGTCTTCGTGGCCGTTGAAGGATCCACTCCCAGATGGGATGCCATCTGACTGGTGCGCACAGTATCGCCCCGTTCAAGAAGGAACTTCATGTACTCGATCTTCCTGGGTGAGAGTTCCATGCCGGTGATCTTCTGCATACAGGAAATAGCTTTGAAAGGATATTTAAGATTTGTGTGAGCAGGGATTGGTCCAAAAAGTACATCCTTTAGTCTACTTGAGCATGATTCTGATTGTCGATCAGAATCTCCCGTAAAATCTTCGATTTTACACGATGGCGAAACGGACGTGCCCTCCCGAGGCGCAACTCGGGAGCCTGGGACCCGGAGGCTGGCGACTAGGAGACTTGCAGGCACCAGAATCACAATTCTGGATCCTAAATTTGACATTTTACTTTTTAGCTAACTGAATATTTACGATTTGACCGGGAAGAAAATGGAAGTCAGGTCTGTGGTAGATTGCCTGAGGTAAGGAATGGATGCTTACAAATATGGGGATTTTTAATGAACTACTGAAATTAGAAACTTGAATCTTGGTCGTGTATGCAAACTATTTAATATTTTCACATAACATATATAATTATAATTCATTGAGGGGATAAAATGGCGAAAAATGTCAATAAAGCTCAAGAAGAACCTATTGAGAAACAACTTTGGAAAACAGCGGATAAACTCAGAAAAAATATTGACGCTGCCGAATACAAACACATCGTTCTGGGTCTTATTTTTCTGAAATACATATCAGATGCATTTGAAGAGTTGTATGACAAGTTACAAAAAGGGGAGGGAGATTATGCAGGAGCTGACCCCGAAGACAGAGATGAATACAATGCCGAAAATGTCTTTTTCGTACCTCCGGTATCCCGCTGGTCATATATTCAGGCGAGAGCCAAACAGCCGATGATCGGCAAAGACGTTGATAATGCGATGGATGCAATCGAGAAGGAGAATCCCTCACTTAAGGGGGTTTTGCCAAAGGTCTATGCACGTGGCAATCTGGACCCGACGAGTCTTGGCGGTTTGGTGGATCTGGTTGGCAATGTCGCGCTTGGCGATGCAAAAGCTCGAAGTGCCGATATTCTTGGTCATGTGTTCGAGTATTTTCTTGGTGAGTTTGCCCTGGCTGAAGGTAAAAAGGGAGGGCAGTTCTACACCCCACGAAGTGTGGTTGAATTGCTGGTAGGGATGCTTGAGCCTTACAGGGGACGGGTGTTTGACCCGTGCTGCGGCTCAGGAGGCATGTTTGTGCAATCTGAACAGTTTGTGAATGAACATCAGGGGAAAATAAACGACATTTCTATTTACGGGCAGGAGAGCAACCAGACCACTTGGCGATTGTGCAAGATGAACCTTGCCATTCGCGGCATTGAGAGCTCACAGGTGAAATGGAACAACGAAGGCTCTTTCCTGAATGACACTCAAAAAGACCTGAAAGCAGATTACGTCATTGCCAATCCCCCTTTCAACGACAGCGACTGGAGTGGTGATCTGCTCCGCAAGGACGGCAGGTGGAAATACGGTGTCCCACCTACAGGCAATGCCAATTACGCCTGGATACAGCATTTCATTTACCATTTAAACCCGAGCGGAATTGCCGGTTTTGTGCTGGCGAAGGGTTCGCTCACCTCCAGATCATCAGGTGAGGGCGAGATCAGAAAAGAGCTTGTGGAAGCCCGTTTGGTTGACTGTATCGTGAACCTTCCGCCAAAACTGTTCTTAAACACACAGATACCGGCCAGCCTCTGGTTCCTCAGCAGGAACAAAGCCAACGGGAAATACAGGAACAGGACAGACGATATATTGTTCATCGACGCGCGGAAAATGGGCCACCTCATCAACCGCAGGACCCGCGAATTCTCACCAGATGATATAGAAAGGATTGCCGGAACCTACCACAACTGGCGCAATCCTGATGGCGATTATGAGGATGTGAAGGGATTCTCCAATTCCGCCTCCATTGAGCGGGTGCGCGAGTTGGATCATGTATTGACGCCTGGGCGATATGTGGGGTTGCCTGTGGAGGAAGATGATTTTGATTTTAACGAGCGGTTCACCGCGCTGAAAGCGGAGTTTGAGGGACAGTTGAAGGAAGAAGAGAAGTTGAATGGGTTGATCAGGGAGAATCTGAAAAGGGTGAAGCTGGTATGAACGGAAGTGAATTGGCTAAATATGAAGAAATCCAAAGCAGAATACATACCTTCCGCGGTGTTCAGGTAATGCTGGACAGCGATCTGGCAGAATTCTACGGAGTTGAAGCCCAACTTTGACAGTTTTACTTTTAATCAACTGAATCTCCACTTATTTCTTATTCATCAAATTCTCATTTTT
>CAYRGB010000210.1:0-2626 GCA_964423715.1 uncultured Methanosarcinales archaeon
AATCTTGTAAGTACATCATAGACCTCTGGCATATCCTCTTCAAGACCTGTACGAGCAAGGGTCTCTACATTATCTGCCTGACCAAATACTACCTCTGGATCATCAAGGTACTTCAAGTCCCAGCGACCAAATGACCAATGTGGGGACCAGAGTGTAACAACGATAGGTTCTTCATCATCGATAGCTTTGCAAAGTTGTGCGGTCATGCCTGCAGTACTGCTTGATATCAGCTCGTAATCCAGACCATAGGCCTCGATCGCATTTTCGGTGTTCTGCATGATACCTGCTCCAGGGTCTATACCAATAATCTCTCCATCAAACATTTCTTTGTTGTCGTTGAGTTCTTCAATGGAGTCTATCTCCACATATGCTGGTACAACAAGTCCCAGAGGACAGTTCTCAAGGTTGTTCCTGACACTGACCAACTGGTCTCCATACTGGTTCCAGTAGTTCTCCTGTGTTACAGGTAACCATGCGGATGTTGTGAAATCGAAATCTCCCTGTGTGACTCCCAGATAAAGGGCGCCTGCATCTACTGCAATGATCTCAACATCATAGCCCTTTTTCTCAAGAACCTGCTCGATCACATTCGTGCTTGCTATTTCGCCGTCCCACAGAACATATCCTACAGTTACTTCCTTTAATTCTGTATCAGTTCCATCTTCCTGCTGAACACATCCTGCACCAACAAGGCTTATTGCAATCAGCAATACCATTAATAACGATTTTATTTTTCCATTCATTATATCACAAACACTATTTTCTTTTATTTATGGGGTAATATGCGGTAGTTCCGCAATAAAAAGTAAAGAGGTGTACATCTCATTTTGGTGTGAGATGCTGCGTGAACCTGTCAAGTATGATCGCTATGATCACAATTCCAAGTCCTGCTTCAAATCCCTGGCCTATATCTACCCTCTGAATTCCGATGAGTACCTGATATCCCAGACCTCTTGCACCGATCATGGCAGCTATTACAACCATTGAAAGGGAAAGCATGATGCACTGATTTACACCGGCCATTATGCTTGGCAGAGCAGTTGGCAGTTCCACCTTGGTCAGTTTCTGCCAGGGTGTTGATCCAAATGCGTCTGCGACCTCAGTAAGTTCCATAGGCACCTGCTGAATTCCCAGAGTGGTAAGTCTGATCGCAGGAGGCATTGCAAAAACGATCGTTGCAACAAGTCCCGGAACATTTCCAACCCCGAAGAATATGACTGCAGGGATAAGATAGACGAACGATGGCATTGTCTGCATCAGGTCAAGTAGAGGCTTGATAACGTGGTATGCAAATTCATTCTTTGCTGAAAGTATTCCCAATGGTATTGCGATAATTAATGCAAGGAATGCCGATGTGATTACAAGGGAAATAGTCTCCATGGATAGCACCCATAGTCCCATGTTCTCTACCAGAAGCAGGCCAATTGTACTTCCTATCGCAAGTTTTAGATCCTTCTTGCCGATGAAATATGCAGCGATACCAATTATCAATGCAAATACAATGGGAGGAAATAAGAGCAGGGTATCATTAAGGCCGGATATTATGTAATCCGTTACATCGCTAAATATATCCAGCAATATTCCAAAATCATCTTCGATCCAATTGACCACTTTTTCCATACCTTCTCCAATTGGTAATTTTGGTATAGTCATTGATCACACCTCCTCGATCGCAAGTGCACCAAGTACACTTCCCCTTACAATTACTCCAAGGAGTTTTCCATCATCCTTTGTAACTGCAATAGGTGAACTGTTTTCTATTATTTGTATAAGTTCGTTCAAAGGTGTATCTGGTTGAGTAGCTGTGACATCGCTTGTCATGGCGTCTTTTATGGTCTTCCCAGCCTTTGAACCACTCACTGCATCATCAGCTGAAATTATGCCTTTCAGATGCTTCTCTCTGTTCACGACGAATATGGATGATATGCCATGTTCTCTCATCAACTGCAGGGCTATCTTTGGACTGGAGTTAATTGATATCACGGGATCGGCACGTTTCATGACCGTTTCTGCAGTGAGTATTTTTGTCCTGTCCACACCTGCCACGAACTTCGACACATAATCATCTGCAGGTTCTGTAAGGATATTTTCCGCAGTGCCGATCTGGGCGATCTCTCCATCATGCATGATCATGATCCTATCACCCAGTTTTAGGGCCTCATCGAGATCATGGGATACGAAAACAATCGTTTTCTGCATCTTCTCTTCAAGTGCGAGCAATTCATCCTGCATCTCGCTTCGTATAAGGGGATCAAGAGCACTGAAGGCTTCATCCATCAGTAGGATGTCAGGATCAGTTGCAAGGGCCCTTGCAAGTCCAACCCTCTGCTGCATCCCTCCACTGAGTTGGGATGTTTTGCTATCTTCATAGCCTTTAAGGCCAACTGTTTCGATAGCTTCCTTTCCTTTAACATCTCTCTCTTCTTTTGATATGCCCTGTATCTCAAGACCGTATGCAACGTTATCAAGGACAGTTCTGTGAGGAATGAGTGCAAAATTCTGAAAGACCATGCCCATTTTTTTCCTGCGTATCTCTCGCAGTTCCTCAGAATCTGCTGTGGCCACATCCTCACCATCGAGAATTATGTGTCCGGCAGTTGGTTCTATAAGGCGGTTTATACATCGC
>CAYRGB010000211.1:0-2615 GCA_964423715.1 uncultured Methanosarcinales archaeon
TCTGCCTTTGCGGCTGGGTCGATGCCATGGCGCTCCAGGACCATATTTGGGGAACCTGCAACTATGAATGCCACGACGACCTTGGCTGCGTTCTTTGCCTTGACTGCGTCCTTGTCGATGGAGAAGCATGCGTATGCAGCTACATCGATGTCCTTCGGATCACGACCTGCCTTCCTGGCACCAGCTGTGATCTGTTCCATTGCAACCTTGAAGTCCTTGGGGTGAGATGCGTTGATCAGCACACCATCAGCGACCTCTCCAGAGAGTTCCAGCATCTTTGGACCCTGTGCACCCATGTAGATAGGGATGTTACCGGTCTTGAATGCCATCTTGGCACCACTGAACTTCACCACTTTACCGTCCTGCTCTACCTTTTTGCCGGCAAAGAATCCCCGGAGGGCCTCGATGTTTTCTTTGGTTGTGGTAAGTGGTTTGTCCCAGGAGATACCCATGGCATCGAAGGTTGCCTTGTCACCTGGGCCGAGTCCAAGAATGGCGCGCCCACCTGATATCTCGTTGATGGCTCCAATACTGGATGCAGTGATCGCGGCGTTACGAGTATACGGGTTTGTCACACCTGTTCCCAGCTTGATGCTGTTGGTGTTCATGGCAAGAACTGCCAGTGTGGTATACACGTCACGGTTGTTGTAGTGGTCCGTGATCCATACATTATCGAATCCCTGTTGTTCTGCAAGCTTTGCATAATGAGCGATCTTAAGAACTGGATCTCCAGGTACAAATTCTATTCCAAACGTCATTTGAATCCTCCTAACAAGTACTATCAATTAGTGGTATTCAGGAAGACATACATATATTATAAACCTTACTGGTTTTGATCTGGTAGGTAACGTGTAATACGAATGCACTATAAAGCAAGCTGGCTGATAAAGCCTATCATGTGTCCTGCATGTATCTCATGCGTTATAGCACCGTTCCTACCGATATATGTATATATCTCAAAAACACAGTTAATATATTGTACAGGCACTGACATTATGTGATCATTACTGTCAGGTGCTTGCAATGTACACTCTGCGGACTACACTTGCTTGAAAGGGAATGTGTAATGTTGAATCCTTCCAGAAGGATAATCAAATTATAGGGAAATTGTGGTGAAATATGCTAAGCGAAGAGATGACAGCAGCATTGAACAAACAGATCAATAAAGAGATGTATTCTGCATATCTATATATGTCCATGTCCGCACACAGTTCGTACATCGGGCTGAGTGGGTTTGCCAACTGGTTCATGGTCCAGTACCAGGAAGAGATGGTGCATGCCATGAAAATATATGATTATCTAAATGAACAGGGTGCAAAGGTGGCGCTCATGGCGATCGAACAACCTCTTACTGAATTTGGATCTCCCATGGATATGTTTGAGAAGACGCTACAACATGAGAAGTTCATCACACGATCCATCAATGAACTGGTTGATCTTGCAATTACAGAAAAGGACCATGCCACACATATCTTTCTCCAGTGGTATGTGACCGAACAGATCGAAGAGGAAGGTAACGATAACGAGATCATTTCCAAATTGAAACTTGCAGGGGATGGCAACGGACTCTTCATGATCGACAAAAATCTGGGTGCACGGGTATCTGCACCTCCAGCTTCCAGCAAATGATATTTTCATGTTTTTTATCTATAAGTGAAGGTGATAGAATGGATTTCCAGAACCTCGTTAAAGGAAAAGAGAATGAAGGTAAGGAAAAGCACGTTCCGGTAATTGAGATAATCAGGGAACATGGCGAAGAACAGTTGGATATGGTGCGAGTGATCGTTGGCAAGGATGTTCCACATCCCAATACCGTTGAACATCACATTGCATGGATAGAACTGTATGGTGTCATGAAGGATGGCCAGGTGGTAAACATTGGCAAAGTGGATCTTACTCCTGTTTATACGAAACCGGATATGGGATTCAGGATTAATGGTATAGATGATTTCAAGGCTTTCTGTGCTCTTGAATACTGCAACGTCCACGGTGTATGGCAGAACTGCATTGAAGTTGAATGAATAAGAAAGAATGTGTATGCTGCTTTGATCAGTACGTGTGTACAAAGGGATGTTCAAAGAATGATCGGGGCAATCGTTATCCTGTTGCATAATGGAACGTTGTAGTTGCACATCCCCAATAGCTGATCCCACGTTATTTCCTGTTTTATATTATACTGTTGACCGAACTTATATCTAACAACAAGCTGGTGTTATTACATAATGTTCGTGAAAAACAGACGATATTTCACCATTGCAAGGGTATTCTTGAAGTACGATCTGTTACCCCTTTTGTACAAAGATATCCATAGAGATTACATCTCCAACCAGAAATGCACATGCACTCTTGATATGGAAAACCGCAGCAATGCAGCAAAACTGCGGCTTGCATTCGAAGAACTTGGGCCTACTTTTATAAAGCTGGGTCAGATGTTGAGCAAACGTTCTGACCTGATCCCTCATACCTACATACTGGAACTTGAAAAACTGCAGGACAATGTCAAATCTTTTGAGTTTAATAAAATGCGCGAATCGTTTGAGACAGAATGTATCTGTGGTATGTCAGGAGGTGTGCAGGAACATAACCCTACCTGATACCATTGCAATGAAATACTG
>CAYRGB010000212.1:0-2595 GCA_964423715.1 uncultured Methanosarcinales archaeon
CCTCTTATCGATGTAGTTAAGATAGAGGATAGTGTTCATATTACTGCAGAGATCCCTGGTATGGAAAAAGAGGATATATCCCTGAATGCAACGGATTCGTCTCTTGAAATTGATGCAACACATAACGTAAGACAATATTCAGAGGTCATAGACCTTCCTGTAAAGGTTGATCCTGACAGTGGAAAGGCGACCTACAGGAACGATGTGTTGGAAGTGGTCTTAAAGATAGTTGAGAGTCCAAAAAAGTCCGGCATAAGCATCGAATAAGGCTTATATTGCATCACTTATATTTTACTGTTTTAATATTTTTAAATACTGTTTTAGTTGTTGGAACATTGTTGTGTCGTTGTTGTTGTGTTGGATACGTGTTTGTATGGTGGTCTGGATCAATTTCCCATAAAAACACGAAAAATTTATATAATAGTTAAAATAATTATATTTTGTAATAGTTATGATAAGATCTTTCCAGAGCAAATCTAAAACTGCATCCTTATGGTGATTAAAGGTGATGAGGAAAAAAGTATTGATGGTTGATGATGAACCAGAGATCATTGGGTTGGTGAAGTTGATTCTTGATCCGGAAGGTTATGATGTGATCAGTGCGAATGGTGGTCTGGAATGTCTTGAAATGATGGACAATGAGGATATCGGCGCCATATTGCTCGATATAATGATGCCGGATATGGACGGTTGGGAAACGTTCCACAAGATCAAACAGAAAGACCCGACGATGCCAGTCGCGATCCTTACGTCCATATCTGAGAAATTCGATAGAATGATCGGTTTGCAGGTATTGAAAGCAGACGATTATGTCACAAAACCCTTTGATAGCAAACAGTTGTTAGGATGTGTAAAGGGATTGTTCAAAGACTGATCTGGTCCCGTAGTGATCGGCAATGTACGGGTTTACCTGCTGGCAACGAGATACTGTTGGATAAATTACGATATTTTGTGCCTCACAGTGGCTCACATATGATCGCTTTATTTCCTTTTACGAACATATGAACTTTTCTTGTGCCTGTAAGTCCGTTCTCGATCTCATTCCTTATTGGCCAGTAATTGGCAGGATCGACGCCGGCACGAAGTAGCACACTGTCTACATCATGTATCTTGAGGAAAGTATTGATGTTCTTTGTGTCCATATCAATGGTGTGCATTACCGAGTAATGGTTTTTGATCATTGGATGCTGGTTATATGTGTCTGATGTGAGGAGTATTCTCTTTTTGTCAATGTTCATACATTTGACATCAGTTCCTTGCTTCTGCATTTCTCCTATCATCTGGCCGAGCAGATCTGCTTTGATCACCGCTGGTTCGGGCTCGTATGCATAAGAACCTGGTTCATCCACTTCTGGAATGCGAGCCCCACCCTCCTCTGAGTTTATCCGTGCTCCCGTCGGTAGTGCTACCGCGGATTTGTCTGATCGTTTCAGGTCTCCAAAATACAGAGTAAGCCGATTCAATTTTCCATCAAGGGACAGGTATTCCCGTTCGCAGTCGAACGGTATCTTTTCCGGAGTCAGCTGGGGCGGTGCTTCAAAGGCAAAATTACTGGTTATGTGTGAATATGCAGCGATCACATTCGGGATAGCAGGTTCCAGATTCGTTATGGTTCGTCTGTCTTCTGTCGCTGGTCTGGCAGGGTCTGAGAATATAATATCTACTTCAGGAATTTGTTCAATGGCTTCTCTTGAGAGGGCGTCGGCACAGATGAACTTGACATTATCTACTCCATATTGTCTGCAATTTTCCTTTGCATATTCTATCTTTTCCGGATCGATCTCAATAGCATAGACCATTTTACATTCCTTTGCGAAGAATATGGTCTGTCCACCGATGCCGCAACTAATGTCGGCTAGTCTTTTGCACTTGAGGCGCTTGGCCCGGTACTGTGCAACGATCTCAGGAGTTGCGAAACGAATTCCTGCACTATCGGATCTCACTGTTTGGTTGAATTTCTTTTTTCTGGGCAATGCGATCTGGTTCTACAATATCTCCAAGTCATTTAAATGCATCCAGTGTTATGTATTAAATATAGTTGTCCAGATATACTTTTTACCCAGTTGGATATGTTATTTCTGTCTGGAATAAGATGTTTATCCCGGAATATGGTGCACGGTGCAAAGCATTTATATAGTAAATCTACAGTGTAAGGCCCAACGTTAGAGAATAGTATGTTATTGGGCAATGTTCAATCGCATAAGATGATCAATAAGTAGGCACAAATAAGTGTGGAAAAGTCGGATTTAACATAATGCATTAATGGGCCAATTCATTGAAAGCCCTCTTGCATGCGCATATGCGTATGAAAGGATGCTATGTGTTCAGATATTTTGAAATGACACTGGTAGAGTACCTATCAGTAACATATCATTATCAAAAACGCATATTCGGTCGCACGATGTGGCCAGCAGAACGTTTGCTGGAGTGTAAGGGCATACAGATGTCGATTGCACACACTCGTGGTACGATGTGCATTTTGTCGACATGCTCGCTATGAATGCAGCACACTGTTTTGATCGATCCTACGTCGATAATAAATATAATTGAATAAGTAATAAACGATGGAGAATACAAATGGCAAATATATACAGA
>CAYRGB010000213.1:0-2586 GCA_964423715.1 uncultured Methanosarcinales archaeon
TATCTTTTCAATGCCCTTATGAATAAAGCCCAACTCTATATCAGCATCCATAACCGTTTCACCTTTAAGCCTCAGATTCAACCTGAATGGCCCGGGTTGCATGGGATGTTGGGGTCCGAGGTGGACAATCATCTCTGAAGGACCTAATGTTTCATCCATCTTTCATCACTCACACCAAATTATTCGCAGTCCGATTTGGAAACCCTTCATAATCCTTTCTGAGAGGCCAATCACCCAGCATCTCTTCAGGAAGGACAAGTTGCCTGAGGTCCGGATGGTTGATGTACTTCACACCAAATAGTTCGTATATCTCTCTCTCATACCAGTTAGCATTCCAGTAGACAGGAACGATGGACTCGATCGCCGGCTCATCCCGTGGCAGTCTTGCCTTGAGGGTCAACAATACCGAATGATCGTAGGAAGCAATATGATAGACAACCTCGATCTCACCTTTTTGTATATAGTCTACAGCTGTTTCACTTGAAAGGTGATTGAACCCAAGGTCTTCTTTAAGATACTGACATACAGCCTTCACGCTTTCATCACGCTCTTTACCCAAATATGCAGATACTCGTATGTCAGATACAACCTCTGCATTAGAGATGGTATCTGCGAACCTTTTTACCAGTGAATCAATGATATCCTGTGCATTCATGAACTCACCTCAATAACCTGTACCACGGTCTTCTTTGGCCATGATCTTCTTCTGAAGTTCGATGAAACCTTGGAGAAGTGCTTCCGGTCTTGGCGGACAACCTGGGATATATACATCTATCGGGAACATCGTATCAATGTTCTGCACAGTACTGTAGGACTCGTAGAAAGGACCGCCACTTATCGAACAATCCCCCATGCAGATAACCCACTTGGGAGCTGGCATCTGTTCCCACAGTTTTTGAAGAGCTGGCAGATATTTCTTTGTCACATAACCACTGATGATCATGACATCTGCATGCCGTGGAGAGTTACGGGGAATGATCCCAAAACGGTCCGTGTCATAGTGAGCACAACCAGCGGCGATCATCTCGACACCACAGCAACCCATGGGCTGGGTCATGAACCATAGGGAATTCTTCCGACCCCAATTAATGGCGTCCTGGATCTTGGTCTTTTTCAAGAACTCATTGATCGCCCTGGATGTCGTGGTGATCACATCCGGAATCTGTTCGATCTCATCCATTTCGGATTCGCCTAGGGAAGTATTTTCATTCACGTTCTCTTTTAATTCAGCCATTTAAGAGCCCCCTTCTTCCAGAGAAATACATATCCGAACAACAGAACGAATATGAATATAAGCATTTCAACAACCGCTACCATGGTATCGACCCCTGTGCCCTTGTAGACCATTGCCCACGGATACAGGAACAAAACCTCTATGTCAAACAGAACAAAAGCGATCGCATATAGATAATACTCCACATTGAACTGAATACGGGCATCTCCTAATGGTTCCGAACCGCATTCATACGTGGAGTGTTTGCCAGCCGCTTTACTCCTGGGACTCAGTAGCTTCACGAGCAACATCGTCACTGGAGGCATTAGAAGCGACACAACAAGAAACACTGCAACCGGAATGTAACTGTTGATAATACTACTACTATCAATGATTTCTGACATCTTGATCACCTGATGATTACAACAGTAGATAGGCTTTTTCTATATAACTATTTCCAAATGCAACTAAATTCTCACTTATAAAATAGCAAGTCAACATTAATTAGGTATTGGATTTTATCAAAATACCCAAACATGAAGGATATGAAAGCAGGGCAATCTGTTAAAATAAGAAATACGGATGATATAAATATCAAACACGCTTTGGTGAGAAATATTTCTTTATAACTGTCCCGCATTTGGAACACGATATAACGATCCACTCACCGATCTCGTGTTTTTCATACGTATCAAAGACCGATGCCCCACAATCTGGACAAGTATAATACTCCTTGAAATAATAGTGGAAAAATTCGGGGTTATTCCCAAGCCAATCAAGAACTGCCTGCATGCGCTCAAAATATCGCTTATGGGATGATGAGTTACTGCGTTCGACCGCATCTGCAACACGTTGGGAGGTGTCTGTTGTATATTTATGTGAAGTAGCAGTGAGTTTCTTGTAGTCTGAGATGTACTGTGAACTGCTACTTAGATACTTAAAGTACCCCTTATGCGCTTTTGGGTGAGATGACTGGCGAATCACATGAAGAAAATATTCCCCCATAACATCTTCCATGATATCGGCACATGTGGTACAGATATTGTACCCTTTGTATATCTTGAAATCCTGATCCTCGCCACAGATAAGACATGTATCCATTCAAACCAGCCCCAAATATCTTATTTGATCTCTATCGGATTCACTGCTTCCCGCGTGAACATTATGGGAAACACATTGAAAATACCAATAAGGTCACCACTCCTGACCATACCGGACTCCTGTCCGATAATATATGCACATTTCACAGAACGTTCATGATCAACAGGAGTGGCACCCTCCCTCGCTGCAACCTTCAAAACGGATGCCACAGCATGATATGTAAATGCACAGGGAATAGCAATAGTATCTGGCGGCTGAATGAATTCCCTTAT
>CAYRGB010000214.1:0-2558 GCA_964423715.1 uncultured Methanosarcinales archaeon
AACACCTACAAACCTACAATCTACAATAAAACATTGCACATGTTGAATGAAAAAAGATGCGTAAACACACAATATTAGATATTTCAATCGATACATTCTTATTTGGTGTGTTCTATTAGAACCTACTTCAAGCCTTATATATAAGGAAGTCCTCCATACGGAAAATCAATTGATTGCATTATCACAAATCATGTAATAAAGCAAAGTAATCGAAGTGTATGAATAATACCACAGTATCCCATTATATAGCGATATTATTATTCACATTCATACAACCAATTAATCGAGATATACGATTAGAATTTAAAACAACATGAGAGGAGTATTGTTATGCAGAATATAATATACCTTGCTCCCCTGGCAGGTGTTATCAGTCTGATATTCTCTGCATATTTCGCAAGCCGGGTCCTGAAAGAGGACAAAGGTACCAGCGAGATGCAGGAGATATCGGCCGCCATCCAGGAAGGAGCTATGGCCTATTTGAATCGTCAATATAAAACAATCGCGGTCGTTGCCATAATACTTGCAGCGCTGATCTATGCCCTGCTGGGTGATGACAGCGGCAAGGTTGCAATCGGATTTATCGTTGGTGCTACCAGCTCTGCAGCCGCAGGATATATCGGTATGAACGTATCCATTCGTGCGAACGTGAGAACTGCCCATGCCGCATCCAAAGGATTGCAGGAAGCAATGTTCATAGCCTTCAGAGGCGGCGCAGTCACAGGACTTGCCGTCGTTGGTCTGGCATTGCTTGGTACCAGCGTATTCTACATCCTGTTCGGTAATGTGGACCAGGTAATAGGATTCGGTTTCGGTGCGAGTCTTATCAGTCTATTCGCCAGGGTCGGCGGAGGCATATTTACGAAAGCAGCTGATGTAGGTGCTGATTTGGTATCCCAGAGGACGATCCACGTAATGCTGGCGTCATTGCCGATAATGTGGGTGATAACGTGGGTGACTGTGCCGGTATGGGCGCAGACCTGTTCGAGACATACGTGGTTACCATTCTGGCATCCATGTTGCTCGGAACACAGATCATTAAAACATATCCAAATGCTATCCTGTATCCCTTGATGCTCGGTGCTGTGGCCATATTTGCATCCATCATATCGATCTTCTTTGTCAAGGTCGGTAGCGATAACAAGATCATGAAAGCATTATACAAGGGTGTCGGGGTTTCTGCACTACTCTGTATGATCGCATTCTATTTTGTGACAGACATGCTGATGGGGAACATCGGTCTTTATTATGCCTCACTGGTTGGTGTTGGCATAATGGTACTTATGGTAGTATTTACTGAATACTATACCTCAACAAACTACCGTCCGGTAAAGGCGATAGCAAAATCCTCCGAAACTGGCGCGGGGACAAACATAATCACAGGTCTTGCTATGGGATTCGAAAGTACGGCACTTCCACTGGCGATCATCGTTATAGGTATACTGGCATCCTTCTTTGTCGTAGGAGGAGGAACGGATCCGGCCATGGGGGTGTACGGAATTGCAATAGCAGCCGCAGCAATGCTATCCACCACTGGAATGATCGTTGCCCTTGACTCATATGGCCCCATCACTGACAACGCAGGTGGTATTGCCGAGATGGCTAAAATGCCAGAAGATGTACGTAAGATCACAGATTCACTGGACGCTGTTGGGAACACCACAAAAGCAGTCACCAAAGGATATGCCATTGGATCTGCAGCATTGGGTGCACTGGCATTGTTCGCGGACTATCGTCTCAAGGTGGGTCTGGGAGCAGGCGCACTCAGTCTTGATAACCCGATAGTCATTGTGGGACTCATGATCGGAGGGCTTCTTCCATTCCTGTTCACTGCTGTTACCATGCAGGCTGTCGGAAAGGCGGCCTTTGCCATTGTCACAGAGGTGCGCCGTCAGTTCAGGGAGATCCCGGGGATCATGGAAGGGACAACTAAACCAGAATATGGTAAATGTGTGGACATCGTGACTGCATCCGCGATCCGTGAGATGGTCATCCCTGGAATACTAGCAATCGTGACCCCTCTGGCAGTTGGGATTATCCTTGGACCACTGGCACTGGGTGGAATGTTGATCGGCATCATCATAACAGGCCTGCTCCTTGCAATGACCTTGAACAATGGTGGCGGTGCCTGGGATAACGCCAAGAAGCTCATCGAAGATGGTGCTCACGGCGGAAAGGGTTCAGAGGCACATAAAGCAGCTGTGATCGGTGATACAGTTGGAGATCCGGCCAAGGACACATCCGGTCCAGCGCTCAATTCGCTGATCTAGGTAGTCAACATGATAGCGATCCTGTTTTCCTCCCTATTCATAGGAGCAGGGATATTCTAAGATCTGGGCATTGCCCGGATCTTCTTTTTTTCTTTTTTTTGCCAATTATGTGGCTTATAAAGTGATCATTTGCTCCAATGCTCGCCTGGGTTCACTTGGTCACAGGATTGCAAGCTAACTTATTTATACCAGAGTTGGACAAATCATATTATGTCATTGGACTGAATATTCCCGTTTCACTTCTATATCGTTAGTCGGCATCCAGAGGTAATCATAATGACAGACCTT
>CAYRGB010000215.1:0-552 GCA_964423715.1 uncultured Methanosarcinales archaeon
TGTTCTTCTTAAATATGATCGTATCATCAAATCCACGATCGTTAAATATATCTAGTATTTGAGAAGTATGTTTGGGAACATTGTCAGTCTCCAAAAATCCAGCTATTCTGCCCATTATTTGAACAATATGGTTACCTATACTTAATTTGAACGTTCATGAAAAGTATAAATAGATTGTTACTTTAAAGATATTAATTAAATATTGTTATTGGATGTGGATAAGAACAATAGGCTTTTTTAAGATAAACGTTATTCTGTCATTACTTGTAAACAGAGTTACTGACAAACCAGATTCAGGAGTCATTCACAGTGTTTCAAAACGGCAAAATGGTTGAGGAATGGTTTCAGTTAGGGTTCCACGCAGAATATCCAGAAGACAAGATCAGGTATTATTCAAAAGTGCTGGAAATAGACCCAAAGGATAAACTGACATGGAATGGTCGAGCAATGGCCATAGTATGGACTAACAAAGGTATTGCTCATTGTGAGATGGGAGAATATGTGGACGCAATAGTTTGTTTTGAAAAAGCATTGGAACTTGATGATACTAAT
>CAYRGB010000215.1:562-2558 GCA_964423715.1 uncultured Methanosarcinales archaeon
CTAATCCTGATATCTATTATAACAAAGGAGTAGCCAATTCAGAACTTCGGCAGTATGAATTAGCTGTTGAATGCTTTGACATGACTCTTCAGATCGATCAAGGTCATGATCATGCCAGGATCAATAAAGGCATGATGCTTGATATTCTTGGTGATCCTGAATCTGCTATCGAATGCTTTGAGGATATTAATATCGATGTTGGGTTGGATGAGAAACGAGCCATAGTGCTAAACCAAAAAGGGATCTCCTATTTACACCTTGGATGCTATGAAGATGCAGTCAGTTGCTTTGCTAAAGCCCTGAATATCGATCCTGAGTACAGAGATGCAAAAAATAACATGAAAATATCAATGTAGAAATTGATCAGTGAATAAGTCCTTTGTTCTGTGTTAATATTTTCCACACTGGTTCTGACCATATGTGCTGATCAGGGAAATATCTGATGATTTATCCTGACTCGGATAAATAATGATACGTTAAACTCAACAGTATCCTTTAATAATGATGATTCATATTACAATCAATTAACCACCATCTCGATACGACCAGAGGAAGGGATCTAACATATTCAATGAACTGAAAAATTCCATCCGACGTTGGGTTCTGCCCATTGCATCAGTGATCCCCCTCTCTCCAAACGCTCTGACTGTCATGGGTCTTGTCGTAAGTCTTCTGGCTGCCCTGATGTTCGCATGGGGAGATATCGTTGTTGGTGGGTTACTGATCATGTTAAGTGGTATATTTGATATACTGGATGGTGCCGTTGCCAGGGCGTCCGGTGCGACAACTGCGTTTGGGAGTGTATTGGATTCTGTGTGTGATCGATATGCTGATGTATTGATCTTTACCGGGATCATGTATGGGTCCATTCAGGGCAGTATTGTGCCGGTCACACTTTTAGAGGTTCCTGTCTGGTTGTGGTGTATGACAGCAGTTATTGGATCATATCTTGTAAGCTATATCAGAGCACGTGCTGAAGCAGCAGGTTCTGGCCCTCTAAATGTTGGCATTGCAGAGCGATCAGAGCGTATGACTGTGCTGGTGATCGGTGCGTTCACTGGATATATTGTACATGCTATCGTGATAGTGGCCATATTTACGCATATAACGATCATACAGCGGATCATGTCTGCAAAAGGAGCATTAGAATAGAGAGCAGAGCAATATTTTATAATATTTGATCGCCATGTAACAGCAAATAGTAACATTAGGGCATTACAAGAGGACTGAAAACATGCATTATTGCGCAGAAGTGACGATCGAACTTAAGTCTGGCATGCTGGATCCTGAAGGCACTACCATCAAAAGAGCATTGGAACATCTTGGATATAAGACCGTGAATGTCAGTACAGCGAAAAAGTATCTGATAGAAGTTGATGAAGAATCCAGAGGCATAGCAGAACAAAAGGTTGATGAGATGTGCCAAAAGCTCATTGCGAACCCGATTATCCACAATTACACTATTGAATTGAGGGAAAACCAATGACAATAGCCATCATACAGTTCGGTGGGAGCAACTGTGACCTTGATGTGTTGCATGTGCTGCAGGATGTCCTGAATGTGGACGCTGAACTTGTATGGTACAAAGATGATAACCTTGAGCATTACGATGGTGCGGTCATCCCCGGTGGATTCTCATATGGTGACTATCTGCGATCCGGTGCCATAGCATCCATAACTCCTATAATGGATTCGATAAAACGAATGGCAGATTCCAAAAAACCCGTAATGGGTATCTGCAACGGGTTCCAGATCCTCACTGAATCCGGATTGCTGGATGGTGCTCTCACTACCAACAAATATCCAAAGTTCAAATGCGAGTGGAGCTATCTGAGGGTCGAGAACTCAGACACACCGTTCACATCAGGGTTCAAGAAGGGCGAGGTGATACGAATCCCTATAGCACATAAGGATGGTAATTTCTACTCCGATGAACCAACCCTCACAAAACTTGATGATAACCGGCAGGTAGTCTTTAGGTATGTGGATGAGAATG
>CAYRGB010000216.1:0-2553 GCA_964423715.1 uncultured Methanosarcinales archaeon
CAACCGCACACGCCTCGCTCCCGTCTTACCGCGCGGGAAAGTCATCACAGCACCATTATTATCAAACTTCACATGCTTAACCCTACAGCTCAACATTTCACCGATACGCGCACCAGACTCATACAGTGCCGCAAATAATGCCCTATCTCTTGGATTAAGTGCCGCGTTGATGATCTTCTCTACATCTGCCTTCGTCAGCAGGTCCTCCGGAAGCGTTCCTGCATTCTTTGGCTGCCGCATGGATATATTTTTGAGTAAATGGTCTTGATGTGTCGTAGATAAATACTTGCGTAGCGCGTTTTTATAATTAAATTTCGTTGCGTGGGAATCATAAATGGTTTCAATATTTGCCACCATGTCGTCCACTTGGTCAGAAGTGAGGTTTTCAAGGTCAAAGTCAAATGTGTGTGTCACCGACCGGATAGCGTGAAGATAGGTTTGTTTAGATGCTTCTGCCAATCCCGCTATGGTCATGCCTTTTAAAAACCGTCTGTATGACTCTTTGTGTTTGGAGTCGGGCCATGCTTCTAACCGTCTCAATGCGTCACCGTTTGCCATGCTAATCACCATATTATACACGGCCCGAATGTATATAAGTTTAATGTGTTTTCTATTATTATTGTATGTTAAATGTAAATATACCTATCTGTCCACGTTCTACGTCTTGTGACAGGTCGTTAAGTCCATGAAACAAGAACGTGATCGCAGTACCATCCATCAACAAAAAGAGGATCAAATAGAAAAACTAATACTCCTTGCATCCATTCAGGTAGATCATGCAATCAGAATATCGCTGTTACACGATCGGATATAGCAACAGGGCCTTTGAGGACTTTGTTGATGTGTTGAAGAATAGCAATATCACACATCTGATCGATATTCGACGATATCCTCACTCATATCATGAGGACTTTAATAAGGAATCGCTGGAACTCTCCCTTCCAGCCAACAAGATCGCATATTATCACTGTCCGGACCTTGGGGGATTTCGGGATGGGGCATATACGGAGTACATGGGATCCAACGAGTTCAAGAACAGCTTTTTACAATTGCTCGATAAGATAAGGGACATCAATGACAGAGGTTCTAATTTCATCCTCATGTGCGCAGAAAAGAACCAATATTACTGCCATAGATACCATCAATCACAGGAACTGGAAAGAAACGGGGTGGAGGTCATTCACCTGACAGAACCAGGACAGACCTCCCTCTCATTGTACTGATCACATTGAACGCAGTCGGTTGATCCGCTCTTCGGTGGTCGGATGGGTCCTGAAAAGACCCATCAGAGAACTCCTGCGTAGAGGATTGACGATGAACATGTGGGCAGTATTCTCGGTTGCCTGCACATCATTGCGCTTCGGCCGATAATTTTCTGCTCCTGATTCGAGTTTGGAAAGAGCATTCGCAAGTGCCCATGGCTTCCCGGATATTCGGGCCCCTTCTGCATCGGCAGCGAATTCCCGGGACCGGGATATGGCCATCTGGATGATGGTAGCAGCAAGAGGAGCAATTAAAGCAAGCACAATGAATCCCACGATGTTGTTGCTTTCACCGTCCCTACCTCCTATACCGCCAAAGATGGCAGCCCAGCGAGCCCAGGTGGCGATCATCGTGATCACACCTGCAATGGTCGCAGCGATCGCACTGATCAATGTGTCGCGGTTTTTGACATGAGCTAGCTCATGAGCCAGCACCCCCTCGAGTTCCTCAGGAGTGAGCAGATCAAGTATGCCACTGGTAGCTGCCACTGCTGCATGCGCAGGATCCCTGCCTGTCGCGAAGGCATTGGGCATGGATGACCGGACGACGTAGACCTTCGGGAGGGGAAGGTCTGCACGCATGGCAAGGTTTCGGACGATAGCATACAATTGTGGCTGCTCCGTTTCGCTGACCTCAGTAGCATGATACATCTTCAGGACGATCTTGTCACTATACCAGTATGATCCAAAGTTCATGACTATCGCAAGGCCGAACGCGATGATCATTCCACCCCGTCCGAAGAAAGAGCCGATCATTATCAGCAGACCAGTAAGGGAAGCCAATAGTAAAGTGGTCTTAAGCATGTTGTTCATGTGTTACATTACCTCATAAAGGGATAATTTGTACTAAATAAAGAATTCATACGCAACTTAATGAGTATATTTTATAGAATTGTACTTCTATATATAGTTTTCCAGTGGAGTAGTATCAATACGTACCTTCGCTATCGGAACAAAAATACACATGTTCCTACTATCTTCATCTAATACCTGCAAGCCCAACGAACAGTAGTGCAGCTATGAACATGATCACAATACCAAATATTATGAGCACTGTACTTGCATCATACTGGACAACATTATCTTCCACCAAGTTACATTTCATGTAGACCACCACACATATATATTTACAGATATGTGCAATTATATATTATCACCAATTATATATATACATGCCCCTTATCCTGAAACATAAAAATGGAAAAAGAAGAAGAGGAGTTCAGACATCCTCAATGGTAAAATTCTCATCCATATTCATGTCATCAAGCATGGCTTCGAGCTCTGCCAGATC
>CAYRGB010000217.1:0-2540 GCA_964423715.1 uncultured Methanosarcinales archaeon
AATGTATCATTGATAGTGTAACTATTTTGCTGCAAATTCACCTGTACCAATTCCTCATTACTTCTTAACTTAACAGAACCTTAATCAAGAGCGTTTTGTGTAAAAAGTCAGCAGTCTATGTATAAGTCGGGCAATAATCTTACTTTCTACACAAAGCCTTTGGACATGCAACGTTTATATATGGGCAAATGCATATTTACATGTATGAGGGAATTAGGTAACAAAGTATTCAGTGCCCTTGGAAGCGATACTCGGATCAAGATGCTTGAGATCCTCAGTGAGGAGGAGGTACACATCTCTGAACTTGCAAGGAGAATTGGCATATCTGTGCCAGTTGCGGCCAAGCATGTGAAAATACTGGAAGAAGCACAACTGATCGAGCGCAGGATATTCGGCAAGACGCATGTGCTAAAACCAAACAGGGATAATATCTATATTGCCATGGATTCATTTGCCCCGACCAAGACGATAGAAGTGGAGAAGGGGACGACACTGCTCGATGCTCTCAGGGGTGTCACTGCTGTCAAGGTGAAGAAAAAAGGTGATCGGGAGCTGATCATCTCAACAGATGGAGACGAGGGGCTGTATGTCTATGAGATCAATGGTAAGATGTCGGAGCAGACCGTCGATAATTGTGTGTTGGATAATGATTCTGTGATCGAGTGGAAAAAGCTGGAGCCAGTGACCAAGATCAAACTGGACATCCATGTGAAGAAGTGATTCCTTTCCATCATTTGTAGACCACTTTCCACGGTCTTTTTTTTGTGTAAGCATATCCCTTCTTCGTCCTAGAGGGACCTATCTCTAAATATGCTGGCTGGTGAGGGGACCAGTTAATACTTTCACCGTGCTTGGTGTATGGTTATATATTTACAGTTCCCATCACTGACCAATGAGTGTTAGTGTTGAGAGACTTACGAACGGACATCATCGGACGCTTTCTGAGCGAATGCAGTTCTTATCCTCTGGTACCAAATACGATAGCTGCAATCAGAGCGCGGTGTGCCATGCATTTGGTCCGGACGGGCGTTGCATTCAGCTGTATAAAACACTGCTGACAAATTACTGTGCCGGCGAATGCGCATACTGTCCAAACCGATGTGAACGGGATGTGCCGCGGGTCTCTCTCACTCCAGAGGAGATCACCAGGATCACCTGGTCGTTCTACCACAGGAATGCTGTCGAGGATCTGTTCCTGTCGTCCGGTATCATTGGGGATGCGGAGAACACGTCCCAGAAACAGCTGGAGGTGGTGCAGCTTCTCAGGCAGCAGGGATTTACTGGCTACATACATGTGCGTTTGATGCCGGGCACACCGAGGTATATCCTTGAACAGATCGCAGACCTTGCCAACAAGTTTGGGGTGAACGCAGAGACCACGAGTTCGATAAACTATTCGGAGATCTGCCCGAACTTTGATTACAAGAACGATGTACTGCAGCGGCTCAAGTGGACGCGTGACCTGATCCAGGAAAAAAGGCGTGAATATCGCGGGACAGGTCGTATCGTTGGTGCCAATGATACCCAATTTGTAGTGGGGGCTGTGAACGAACCTGACCGGGATATCATCAGGACCGTCAATAAGTTCATGGACAAGTATGCTCTTAGACGACCGTATTTTATGAGCTTTGATCCAGTTCCCGACACGCCCCTTGAGAACGGCACGCCATCCCCAAAGTGGCGTGAGCGACGGCTCTACCAGGCATCATACCTGCTGAAGGATTACGGGCTCGGGGACAGGGACCTTGAGGATGTGTACAATGATTCAGGGAACCTGTCCAATGCAGATCCCAAACTGGAACTTGCCCATGCCCATCCAGAGAGATACCCCGTCGACGTAAATTTGGCGGATATGGATGAGCTCCTGCTGGTGCCCGGGATCGGTCCGGTGAGTGGTAGCAGGATCATCCATTCACGACCTATAGGGTCTGAGGAGGAACTTGCAAGAATGGGTGTCGTTGTTTCCAAGGCACGTCCCTTCATATATCTTAATGGATCCAGGCAGACAAAATTCGTATCATTCACCGGGGAATGCTCATGATCATAGTTTTCAAGCCCACTGTGGATGGTGTACTCCTTGCCTGTGGATCACTTGTAAACCATCCGGAGTCCAATCTAATTGTTGCGAAAGATGACCGGCAGTTGAAGGAAAAGCTCCAGTTTTCAGGAATCGATGATCAGGTGCTCAGAGTGGGATTTGATTCATCACCAAACACCTTCGGACTGCTCAAAAAGGTCTTTACCAACACGTGGACTCGAATGTCGCCTTTGGATCCGGGTCCAGTGAAATACATTGATCTGGTGCTCAGGCATGGGGATGCTAATCCGGTGGAACTGGTGCGGTTCATGTGGTCCTGTAACGGGGATGTGAATGCCATGTATTCAAAAAAGACCCGGGTCGCACGGCGCTATTACAATTACATGCGTGACGTGACCCGTAGCTGGCAACGGTTGTGTATGTTCGCACGTCCTTCATTGACCAATGGTCTCCTTTCCATGAAGGTGGATTCGCCTCATGATATCGCCGACATATTTTGTCG
>CAYRGB010000218.1:0-2528 GCA_964423715.1 uncultured Methanosarcinales archaeon
TCTTCAGCGCCCATAAGGCGCTCGATGAAATCTATCCTGGATTTTGCCGATTTTACCAATGGTATTACAGGGATATATAATAGTGTACCGGACAGTAGATGCTGTGCAATGGGATAGTCAAGGGCATACATCTGATTGATAAAGCCCTTTGTTGTCAATTGTGTGGATATGAAAGTAACACTTGTTTCATTCTCTATCATTCCATAGGTGAGCCGCTGACATATAGTACTTTTTCCGCCACCACTCCCTCCCTCGATCACTATCAGGGATCCCTTTGGAAATCCTCCACCCAGTTTATCGTGCAACTCATCTCGCTCGATCTTAAACTGCAATGTGGTGCCCACTTTTTGATCCATCTCCTCATGTCTTAAAGCTCATTGTATCTGATTTGCCATTCTCTACGGTAACATGTATGCGGTGATCACCAGCGTCTAATGATCCGGTTACTGAGACGTTGATCACCAGCAGGTCTCCCGGACGCCAGATCACATCTTGGTCTGTTAGTTCCAGCGTCATGTCATTCGGAGATACAAATATCCCATCCAGAAGCACATTGATATAATCGGGGGCGAGTTCTGTCTTTCCTGTATTCTTTGCATAAAATGTGTAATATTTGTTATTATTGTTATATGGTATCATCTCGGGATCACTGATCACAGTGATATCCGTTCTGATCTGTTCTGCCATTATCTTGCTGCTTATGGATGTGGAGGAGGTTATCGATTGGACGTTCACGGCAAGGACTGCCACCACACCAAGAGCTATTATAATAGCGGCTATGAAGAAGATCATGTGGGTTATAGCCGTATCTGCACGTTCATCCATATTAAGTAATGTACACACGTTCTCTTTATTAATCATTGTAATCATCATTATGTGAAACATGGGATATAATACTAGTTGCGTTATAATATTATAATGACGTCAGAACGAGGCGTGGTTATATACTATATACGCCATATGCAGGGATGCCAGTATCTGTGATTACTTTGATCCTATGTGTACCCTTACCGGATAGTTCAGTTATGGACAGATTTTTTGTTTCTTCAGGGGTCCATATGTTTGTGGAGGGTTCATATGTGTGGGATCGCAGGATCCCATCGATCAATACATCAGCCTCATCCGAATGCAATATCTGGCTTCCCTTATTCGTAATGCCCACAGTGAGGTTATAGGATTGGTTATTACCCTCATAGGTCAGCTGGTCGATGCTCACATCCGTATGAAGTATTTCATTTTCCATGTCATATCGGTCCTGTGTTGCGTCGTCGACAAGATCCTTAGAAGTATCCAGCGATGTGTACGTAGTCGTGCCCAGGAACAATAACGATATGATGAATATGACAAAGACAATGGAGACCTCAAATCCCATAGAGTTCCTCCAGTCCGTGCTTTACCTTTGACATCTCCCGATCGATGCTACTTAACATATTCCTATCGATCTTACGACCACATAGCTTCTCAATGAAGAGGAGCGATTTTGTGTGGTCCTCTGGCAGCAATCTCCATGTGGGTTTTTCCACGTAATAATCAATACCTCTGGCATATGTTATTATCTCAGATTGTACTTCTTCACTGATCCAGCCAATGTCAACATAATAATCAAGCGCATCCACGAGGTTGTTCCTTCCAACCCTTTCCATCAAAAATTCGATCCAGTTTAGCAGGATGATCACTTTCATAGGATTCTTTTTGATGGACGACAGACCTAACATTGGAGCATAATCCTCATTTCTTTCTTCATATTGGTCTGCTCTGATAGATTCTTCCCGCGTCATCCCCTTTACTGGCTGTACTTCCTGATTCGTGGTCGCGGGGTCTGCCGTTTCAATTTCTTCCACCCGGCTTGAAATGTTATTCGTTGTCTCTGCAAGTTCCACGACGTTCATTTCAATCTCACCGACCCTTGATGAAAGTGCATCGATATTATCGTGTAGGCTGACCATGGCATCTGCAAATGCTTCCATCTTGGTATTGATCTCACGGATTTGATCTTCGGTCTCTGTTGCCACTCCTGGTGTCTCAAGCTGTTGGCTAATTGCATCGAGATCGTTCTTCATCATTGTCATTACATCAGTGATCTCAGTGAGACGCTTTTCATTCTTGTCGAAACGCTCGATGGTGTCTCGGCCGCTTTCCCCATCACCTACGAATGGATTCACCTGGTTCGAAACGATCTCATAGAGGGAAAGAAGCTCAAGCACACTCTGATCGATCTTCTCGACTGTTTCTTTCACGTCCTTATTCTCTCGTTGGACCATCGAGATATTCACGTCGATCTTTGAGAGCCTGTTGTCAAGTTCCTTGATCTTCTTTGCGTTCGCTTCTCCCATCTGGTTTGTTTCAGGCTCCTCCAGAGCAGGAGCCGGGGCGCCAAATCCAGGAGGCCCTGAAGGAGCTGTCTCTGGTGAGAAGGGGAGATTGGATGTGTCCATTTCTCCTCTTCCAAAGGGAGTAGGTCCGGCCTGGGGTGGCATTCCTGCAAAAGGGGGTACTTGTGTGTCAAATGGAGACCCTTCGGTATTATC
>CAYRGB010000219.1:0-2460 GCA_964423715.1 uncultured Methanosarcinales archaeon
CCGGAATCAGTGCTCATGTCAGACGGATTGCGGCTCATCGAGAACTTCCTGAGGATTGCCGCATCCATGCATAAGCATTAAGGTTCAGAAGCCCCTATTCTTATCCATGTTGATAGGGCTTACTGGAACACCGGGTGCAGGCAAGACATCTGTGAGCAGGCGTCTTGGGACTGAGTATGGATACCGGGTGATCCATCTCAACGACCTGATCAAGGAAGAACATCTCTACAGTGGGGTCGATGAGGTACGGGGGTCTGTCATTGCAGACATGGACCGCGTCGTGGATCGCATCAGTGAGCTGGTGGACGATCCGGACGAGGTGGTGATACTGGACAGTCATCTCTCCCACCATATTGCTGATACTGTGATCGTACTACGCACGGCTCCGGATGAGCTTAAACGACGACTGGCATTGCGTGGATACAACAAGGACAAGATCCGGGAGAATGTGGAGGCTGAATGCCTGGATGTGATCCTGGTAGAATCGGTTGAGTGGTGTGAGAATGTCTTTGAGATCGGTAACACCGGAAGACATGTTGAGGACGTGGTCGCAGACATTTATGAGATTATCCAATGCCTGTCCGGTGGATATCTGGATAGTCTGGAAAAGTATCATCCGGGCTCATTTGACTGGAGTGAAGAGATCCCCTGATATTTACTGCTTCATTCCATACAGTCTGTACCCGATACGTTCTTCAGGCGTTTGACCCCGCCGATCTCCTCGATGACATCGGCAACAGCCTTAGGGACCAGATGGTGCCATTCTTTACCTTCCAGCATCCTTCTTCGTATCTCAGTACCGGAATACTTATCCCTGATGTATATGGGAGGTTTTTTGACCTCGATCCCTGCTTCTTCGAAGAGCTGTATGATCAGGGGGTTGTTGGAATAGACGATGTCAAAGGGAGGGGTCCTTGAAATGACATAGGACACCCACACAGCATTCTGCTGCAGATCGTCAATGGGAAGGGCATAATGATAAATGCTCGTATTCTCAAGAGCATGCCTGATCATCATGGCACGTTCACCTGCGGTGAACGGATCTGACGTTTCATGGCTGCGTTGAGCACTTCCAATACCAATGACCAATTCATCTACCTCTTTACTGATGTTGGTGACGATTGACTCATGCCCTTTATGGAACGGCTGGAAGCGCCCGATGTAGAATGCTCTTTTCAGATGCATGGCTATGTAACATTAACGTATGCCATTGGTCTCGAACGAGAACTTCTCGCAGACCTCCAGGTAATGTTCTGAATTTTTGTGCTTCATGGTGGCCAATTTCTTGACAAGACCCATTCCTGGTTTAGGATCGTCCATGATCTCAAGATCTTTCTCGACCATCTTGAAATACTTCTCACCGACGTCATTGCGTATGAAGACACTGTTCCATCCATCCGGAGCACCGACTGAACCTACAGAGATGTCTGCGAACACCGATGTGTAATCACAGCAGTAGTGGCATGGATTTCGTGCGTATGGTGCAACATCCTTGATCGGGACATTGTGGCCTTCTCCGTCCTTGGTGTATGCCCAGAACTTACCTCCACCGAAATCCATTTTCTCGACATCCTCTATGTTAAGTTCAAGGATCTCGGGAATGATCTTCTCTGTCATGGTCTCGTGGTGGAAGCTCTCCATGCACAGCAGACCAATGATCAGTACGATCTTGTCGTTAACGTTCTCCTGTATCATCCTGGCACCGTGTGCCTGACATGGTACACCGATGACAGCGATCTTCTCATACTGGTCAAAAGGTTCCCTCAGGGCGGAAAGCACAGAATCATAGGTGTATTTGGTACCCTTTGCGTTCTTCAATTCCTCGGGGTCGGTGTATACTACGACCTCGGTTCCCCATTCATCGTCCCTGGCGATAGCCGCCACACAGTCGATCTCGCCTTTTTCAAGGAGTGCACTGACAATGGCTGTGGTCACACCACCGTCCTGTCCTTTGATACTGCTCTTGGCACCGAAGAACTGTTTGACGTTAGCGAACTCGTCCTCGATATACCCATCGATCACAGGACATACCCTTGAGCAGGTGAAGCAGCCTTCACAGACATTGGGGGCTGCGCCATGGGAATAGAGCGTGAGATCATCAGGATCCCTGATCTCAGCCGCCTTACCAATGGTTATAGCACCAGCGGGGCAGACTGATGCGCATGCCCCACATGCGGTACAGACGTCATTATTAATGACGTCTATGATCTTAGGATGAACCATCAGTTTCCTCCGATGATCTCCTTACCGATGAGTTTGATCGATTTCTCTTTGTTTGGACCGATTGGTGATCCTACTGCGATCTGCGTCACTCCGATCGCCTTCAGTTCTTCGATCCGCTGCTTGCAATCATCAGGTGTTCCACAGATGGAGAATGCATCGATCATGGCATCTGTCACCAAGCTGCCCATAAGCGCACCGAAATCGCCCTTGGAGATGGCTGCACCAATGTCTGCCTTT
>CAYRGB010000220.1:0-2456 GCA_964423715.1 uncultured Methanosarcinales archaeon
CATGAGCGGAATGGTTGCTACCATGACCATCAATAAAACCACAATGGCATCACAATCAACATCCGGATTCACCACGGCGACCGAACTGGCAGACACCATGGTCCGTGTATGCGGTATTCCCTTCAGGACTGCGCACCAGATCGTGGGGATGCTTGCACGCGGTAGTGGCGCTCCGACCCTGAGCGAGATCGATGCGGTCGCACACAACGTGATCGGTGAGAGTCTGAGCAGTCAGGGCTTAACCGAGAATATGATTAAAGAAGCCCTGGACCCGATACTCAATGTCAGGAAGCGACAGGTGATCGGTGGCCCCTCGCCCCGGGAAATGGAACGGGCTCTCGGGAAGCGCAGAGAGTATATTATTAAGGATGCACAGGAGATCGATGCGGTCCGGTCCAAAATAGGGGAGAAGATACAGGATCTGTTCGATGTGGTCGATGAATATCGGTTGATGAAATAAACTAAATGTACAGGCAGTATGACAATATATCTTAAGTGTTTTAATGATCATAGTATTATGGAACGGTGCCATATTATCTAAATTATCTTCAAAGGGATGAGCATGGATCTTGAACAGGGCGACAGGATACGGATAGAAAAGGATGATGAGGTGTACGAGGGTGTTGTGATGCCCAGTACTACAAGACATGTGGTCATCAAGATGGTAAGCGGATACAATGCCGGTATTGATCCGGATGGTGCAACCATCACACTTCTCGAGAAAAAGAAAATAAAAACCGGAGCCGGAGCTCCACACAGTACCAAACGGAAAAAGGGCCTTCCAAAAGTATCCATTCTATCGACAGGCGGTACCATTGCAAGCAAGATCGATTACCGGACCGGTGCGGTGACCGCACAGTTCTCAGTTGATGATATCGTGAATGCGATACCTGAACTCACGAGTATTGCGAACATCAGTGGAAAGGCCATCTACAATGTACTGTCCGAGAACATGAAGGCCGAGTACTGGATAGAACTTGCCCGGGCCATTGCAGAGGAGATCAATAACGGTGCCTACGGCATCATCGTTGCCCATGGGACCGATACCATGATGTATTCGGCTGCAGCAATTGCATTCATGCTCAAAACACCTGTGCCGATCGTGTTTGTCGGTTCCCAGCGAAGTGCCGACCGACCGAGCAGCGACAATGCAATGAACGCCATCGCCGCCGTCCGGGTGGCGACCAGCGATATCGCAGAGGTCTGCGTTGTCATGCACTCCACGACCTCGGACGAGCACTGTGACATCCATTACGCCACAAAAGTGAGGAAGATGCACACCTCCCGCCGGGATGCGTTCCATTCCATCAATACCTCACCCATTGGACATGTTGAACATCCCAATGGCCGGATCGTGGCTACACTAGATCATTCCAGACGCGGGGACTGCGCCCTGGAACTTGCAGATGCCCTACAACTCAACTGCGCCCTGGTCAAGTATACCCCGGGTGCATCATCGGACATCCTGTCCTACTACATCGATTCCGGATATAGGGGGATCGTGATCGAAGGGACCGGCCTGGGCCACGTCTCCACCGACTGGATCCCATCCATCAAGCGCGCAGTACAGGCAGGCATTCCGGTGGTCATGACGTCCCAGTGTCTGAGCGGCCGGGTATGTGACCGGGTATACGATACCGGAAAGGACATCCTGGAAGCCGGTGTTATTGAGGGCGGGGACATGCTACCCGAGGTCGCACTGGTCAAACTGATGTGGGTGCTTGGGCAAACGCAGGACATGAACGAGATCCGCAAGCTGATGGAAACGAACATCTGCCACGAGATGACCGAGCGCAGTCTTCAGTGAGATGTGTTTTTCAAAGTCTTTCAAAAGATGTGACAATAGCTTGTGCTGTGCGTAGGTTGTATGCAAAAAAGGAAAAAAAGAGAGACGCAGGTTATGCGTCCAAAGGTGTTGGGAAATCTTAGAATCTCACATCGAAGTCTGCGATCATCATCTGGCTGGGGACATCGATCATCTTGATTGTAGCAGTTGATCCTATTGGTACAATAGATGTTAAAGTGCCACTTGTGGAATTGCCAAGATAATACGCGCTGCTAACGTTGTATATATAAAGTTCTTCACCAGCATCGAACGTTGTATTGTCACCGGATTCTACAAAATCAACATTCTGCCCGTTAATTGTCATCTTTGTGTTTGCACCGGAGAATGTAATGGCATCCCCTCCTTGGTGCTCTATTTTGATAACCTCAGTAAATGTAGCACCAGACTCTGCTGGTCCACCTCTTATACTTGCCTGCGGTGCGGTCTCAGGTGCTCCCATTGAGAACACGAACGCTGCAATGACAGCAGCCAAAATGACGGTGATGGCGACCATCAGGATTACACCAATGACCGGCGACACTGCGCCATCGTTCTTGATCATATCTTTTCCGAATCTCATATCTTTCACTCCTGATTTTATGTTTATATTCTATTATTAGTCTTAATTATA
>CAYRGB010000221.1:0-2446 GCA_964423715.1 uncultured Methanosarcinales archaeon
TTCTCATTATTTCATCTCCTTTTTTGTTATTATTCCCCTACTGCATTCTTTAAAATATATCTAGCATCAAGGGATGTTACACTTCCATCCCCATTTACATCCATGACCGAATCTTTTGGAATATTATCAACTGACATCTGGAGTGCATAGAGTGCATCCAGTGCTGTATACACCCCATCGCCATCACCATCACCCATACTTTCTTCCATGCCTACTACATTGAACAGACCATCATGGGTTTGTACATCAATGACCTCATAATTATTTGCCTTGTTCGCTGCGATGGCTGCGATATCAAGATCAGAGTATGAACCTTCAGTCCCAGTCACATCGAATTTAACATAGGCAATCGAACCGTCCCCGCTGAATCCCTGCTTATCAGCCATACTTATCTTTATGGAACCGTCCATGATATTGTAATCGAACAGAGATTTAGTTGTTAAGCCACCTTTGATGACCTCTGTAGCTTCAAGGACAGAAGAATCGTAACTTAGCGTTAGATCAATATTTCCAATGTTTTCATCGATTCCACTCAATGTCAATGGGATCTGTATGGTGCTTCCGGCTGGCTTGCTACGTGATTCAAATGTCAGCCCGCACTCATTAGAGATCACCGAAACTACAGAACCTTCCAAGGTAGGGATCACTTCTGAGCCGTCAGGTAGCATCAGAGGTGTTGTCGGATCCTGCGGATTCAGTTCTACCTCTGCGACGTCACCATTCTTTATAGGCTGCTCACCGTAGTATTGCAGTTGTCCCGTGTTAGTATTCATGACGAAGAACTCAAAGTCACCATCATCGAATGCTGTAATATCCACATCATATTCATATGCTATCGGGAGAGTGAAATACCACAGATGTCCTCCTTCATCATCAGATATCCTCGTAATGAAAGCATTCGGAATATTAAAGACCATGTTGCTATCATCAACAATCCCCAGTTGACGACCACTATCATCAGTAATCAAAATGTTTACTGGACATTGCCCAAAGCCTAAAAGTCCACCCGTCTCCAGAACCAGTGCTTCGGCTGCTGTCCAGGCTGCATAATGGAAATCATTAGGATCCTTAGTAGTGTTATATTCAAGCCTGTAGGACGAAGAGGTATCGCCTGCAACAGGAGAGAAAACATCTTCCCACACACTAATGCTCATGGCCTCCGGTTTCTGGTGATACCATGGATCAAAGACCATTCCTGTCTTCTTCCAGTCAGTTCCTTTGGGATATACAACGGCTGCATGGTGTCCGCCGTATGAACCTTCTATCGGGCCGAAATCATAACCGTTCAGGAGATAACACTCGCCGGGAGTTGACTGTATATCATGAAGGAACTTTAAGACCATACCCTGATAGGCACCACATGTGAAACTACCATATTCTGTATAGTTCATGGCTGCATACAAATTGGTTGCATACCCGGGATTCATCCTGCTATAAGGGAATGATACCTTTCCATCTCTCAGGTCGCGGTGTAAAGGGCCTTCAGGAACACGTGATTTATAGAGGATTATGATCTTCTGCAGGTCATCCTCCTTATCCGCAGGACATTTTACACAAACTTCAGCTTGACCCTTATTCTCGCCGTCTATCCTGGCAACCACTTTACAGGTACCAATGTCCTTTCCTGTAAAAACACCGTTACTGTCAATAACACCAATAATACTAGCACCCTCAAAGACGCTAATGGATTTTGACTGTACGACTTTCCATTCGATTTCACTGTCATCAACAACACTGCCATCAAGAACACTAAGATCATTCTTACGTTCTTTTTTCAGTAAGAACTCGACAGTATCACCACATTCAATCTCACTGTAAACAGGAGTTACAAAGAACTTATCTGCCTCATCTGCTGTATTGCTTTCCCCGTCAATTTTTTCATCAATCAGCTTCTTTGCATTTTTTTCAAGTGCATCAAAAACGGACTTTACAATATATTCGCTGCCATGAGACTCGACGCGGATCTGTATCATAGCTTTACGGTAACAAATATTTCCCGCTATTTCATGAAAATCGGGGTCATCAGGCGTTGCTCCTGGCTTTCCACACAACCTGACAAATCTATCATCTGTACTTTGCAAGACCCTAGTCCAACCACCCATCCAATCGGGGGTAACACTACGACATTCAACTACTTTTCCGCGTGTAAAATATTCCTTCACCTTTTCTTCGGGAAGTTCAAACAGATGTAACTCACACCAAGCCTTTCCGCCTGTATTTTGCCCATAATAATAGCAGTGCAGTCGATGTACTTTTGCCAAATCTCCTTTGCCAGAAGTCATTTCACCATAAGTCCATACCGCACGACCATTGCCATTGTCAGTAAATCCGTACGGAAGTGTCACTTGGCAATCGCTTTCGTTAAACACTGTATCTTTATTATGAATATCCGCGTTTCCAAACCCCGTCATAAAACTAATTGCAAATAAAGTTAGGATAAGCAGAA
>CAYRGB010000222.1:0-2413 GCA_964423715.1 uncultured Methanosarcinales archaeon
TGTTCACAGACTTGAGAACCCCCCTATAAATGTTCCAAGGATCATGATACAGGCATTGGACATCGTTGCTGTACAGGCGCAGGTCAAAGTGGGAGATGAACGTGTCAGGCGATGTAAATCACTCACCGAGATCGTAGGTGTGGATCCAAGGACAGGTGAATTGCTCACGAATGAAGTGTTCACGTGGAGCGCAGCAACTGATCGATTCCAGTATTCAGGACGTTCCTATGTGATCGAGAGTGTGATGGAAAACACAGGATGGGATGAAGTCCGGGTGCGGGAGGAATTGCAGCAGCGTCAGGATGTTCTTGAGTGGACGCGGCTGAGATCAATCGGTGATTATAATGACTTTTCAAAGATAGTGGTCGCATACAAGAGAGAACCTGAAACGATAATGAAATTGGTAAGGCAGGATTTACATGGCTAATTCATATTTCAGTTTTGCATACGGCATATTCGGCACGTATTTCCAGAAGAGGAGGTTGAAGTATCAGTCCTTGCGACAGAACCTTCTGAGAAGCAGGATGAACATAGGCTATGACATGTACCTTTCAGGCGCTGTGCTGACAGCGATTCTGTGCACGATCCTAATGTTCATCTGTTTTAATCTGATATTATACATTGCAGGTATTCCAGAGATCCCTGGTAGTCGATTACATATCCCAGCATGGACTGCAGACTATATTGAATATAAGGCATTTGCTTTCCATCTCATTGGAAGTATCATACTGGGAGGCGGATGCTTCGTTGTTGTGTATATATCCGTTATTGTATATCCTGCGATAATCGCTGCTGACAGGAAGCGCAAGATCGATCAGGTATTACCCTCTGCTATCAATTACATGTCTGCAATGTCCGGCGCAGGCATACTACCTGTGAACCTGTTCCGATCCCTTGCATCCAATAATATCTATGGGGAAGTCTCTGTAGAGGCAAGGTACCTTGTTCGCGATCTTGAGATGCTGGGTAATAACCTGGTAAATGCAATGAAGAATCTCGCGATCACAACACCGTCTACAACAATGCAGGAGTTCTTGCAGGGGGCGATAACTGTCGTCACATCCGGAGGAGAACTGGAACCATATTTCAAGATAAAGATGGAACAGTATATCATTGAGAACCGGCAACGTCAGAAAGAGTTTCTTGAGACTCTGGGCCTTCTTGGGGAAACCTATGTAACAGCCTTTGTTGCAGGACCTCTTTTCCTGATCATCGTCATTTCTATCATGTCCATAATGGGTGGAGCTGATATGTTATTCTTATATGCACTTGTCTATGCGATCGTTCCTGTGGGAAGTTTCATGTTCATTGTACTGATCAGTACCGTTACTCCGGAGGAGTGAGATCATGGCAAGAAACTCTTCAAACAAAAAGGACCCCACAATTCTGAGCGATAGACAGCTTCGGGAACTGGAAGACCATGACATAGATATGCGACTTGAGGAAGCAGGAGAATATATCAGAATAAAGGAGTTCTTGAAAGATCCCCGTGGGGCATTTTATCAGTATCCGTCCTATTCCATGATCTTCAGTGGCCCTGTGGCCCTGATCTGTTTGATCATAGGTCTGAAGCTCACATGGGGCACGATACGTGTCGACGATGTGGCTATCTTCTCGGTTATTATTTTCATCACACCTCCAGCATTCACCTATTACAAGAAACGTCATCGTGTGAATAAGATCGAAGAGTTCATGCCAAACCTCCTACGTGACCTGGCTGAGATGAGCAGAGCGGGCCTCACCTTACCTGCGGCTGTGAATACGGTCTCTAAAGGTGAATATGGGGAAATGACCGAAGAGATCCTGATCATGAATGCTTCTATGTCGTGGGGCGTTTCTTTTGAAAATGCACTTGAGAATTTTGCTGCCCGTTTGAAAACACCCCTGATCTCACGTGCAGTAGCACTGATCACCCAAGCGAACCGTGCTGGTGGGAAAATATCCTTTGTCCTGGATGCAGCGGCAAGGGATGCGAGTGAAATAAAAACACTGGAGAGGGAACGCCGCGGGAACATGGCAGTCTATGTGGTCATCTGCTACATGTCATTCTTTGTATTTATTTTCGTGATCTTGATGTTATCGTCCAAGTTCGTGCCGGTAATGGCTGAAGCCGGTCAGGCAGCTTCTGCCGCGGGAGCTGGTTCTCAGTTCATTGGTTCGTTCGATCCTGCAACATTCATACGCATCCTGTTCCATGCTTCTGTGATCCAGGGATTTGTAAGTGGCCTGGTGGCCGGGCAGATGGGAGAAGGAGAAGTTTCAGCCGGGTTAAAACATTCCCTGATCCTGATGATCGCAGCATGGGCTGCGTTTACGCTGATGATATGATCTGTGGAGATGTTCTCACGGTGCCAGCATTGAGAATGCCTGTTTGCCCCTGTCCCTGATATCGGAGAACAGATCATTGCCATGA
>CAYRGB010000223.1:0-2394 GCA_964423715.1 uncultured Methanosarcinales archaeon
CCACAGGTTGATAGTGGAGAAATGGCTCAACAAAGCAAGGATATCCATTCCCGACAAAGCTCCCCCCGGGTTACCTGTAAAAACGTTTGATTTTGCCGGTATGGATTCCAGAAAAATGTTCAGGGAAATAATGAAGTATGAGATACTTGCAAGGAATAGTTATACTGATATAAAAAATGCGGATTCTTCGATCATTGATGAAATGTTTGATGATGAACAGGATCAAAAGGATTTTCTATCTGATATGAGTAATCTGATCGTTGATGAGGAGAAACATAGAAAAATATGTGAAAATCGGGTAGGTGGGTATAAGACAATATACTGAAAACCAGGACGTGCAAAAAAAGAATGTTATCACGGATATTTAGAAATATCAATTATCCAGTACTCAATTCGCCGGTTAGTGTGTATCATCCCTGCTGGAAGATTCCAGACATCCGATCGTGCAGTACATGCGTTCCTTCACATAACTGTCATATACATGGATATCCTTCCCACAATTCTCACATTTAATCTCGACCAGTTCCATATATTTCACCTCACTCCAATCTCTTTCTCTGCAGGATGAACATCAGGCCAATGATGCTCAATACAGGCAGCGCTATCGTCGGAAACTCCGGAATCTCTTCTGTTTCAGTCACAGTTACTTCGATATTATTAGTAGCCATATCAACACCAGCATCGTTGGTTACTGTAAGTGATACTGTATACGTCCCTGCTGATGTGTATGTGTGTACAGGGTTCGATTCGCCGGAATCCTCACTGCCATCGCCATCCATATCCCATGACCTCCGGTTTGCATTTGTGGAGGTATCTGTGAAGTTCACGATTAGTGGCACCTCACCGGATGTCACATCGCAATTGAAGGCTGCAACTGGTAGTACGTCATCGGAGTCATCACCGTCATCACCGTCATCGGGACCATCTCCAGACGATTTTCTAATTGTGAATTTATCTTCACTTGCTGTATTATAGTTTATATCGCTCCAGCTCTTCCAATCGTCCATATTTGATCCATAATATGTATCGTTGGCAGGGTCTGGGTGCAGCTTGTTCTGATCCTCGGATGTGACCACGGCACCGCTTAGCAAAAGAGTAACTGAGATCATCAATATTAATGATTTTAATGCAGCTTTCATATCGTACCACCAAATGTGAATTATTGTTTTGTATTAATCGCCCTACACCTGCAATTAGAATATTCTACTTTATAATATATAAACATATTTATTCAATAGTATATAATTATGATAATAATGATACATTCGCTTGCGAACTAATATGGAACATCCAGTGAAATATCAAAAAAACGTGGTCATTTGGCTGTAACATATAAATTATGCCAGATGGTACATGTAATATTTATTGGAAATGTGCTATCAGCAGTTCGTCTAAAACAGATCTAGTCGTTTGCCAATACCCTCATGTACAGCTTTTCTGTAGACCAGATTCGCAGTTGCAATATCCTGAATGGCAAGCCCAGTCGAGTCGAAAACCGTGATCTCGTTCGGTTCCTTTCGTCCCGCTCTGACGCACGCTATCACTTCTCCAAGCTCGCAGTGGATATCCTCCTCTGAGATCAGCCCCTTCGAGAGCGGTACATTCACCTCCCCTGAATGGGACGCCTGTGCAATGTCATCCACCACGATCGTTCCTGTTTTCAGGATATCGACATCCAATTCTTCCTTTCCCTTTGCATCGGCACCGATGGCATTGATGTGTGTTCCAGGCTGTATCCATTCGGACCTCACCAGGGGGCTGCGAACAGGCGTGGTGGTAACCAAGGATGTCGCATCTGCAGACCTCTTCGGGAGTGTCCTTTGCAACGATATTACAACCGAGGATATCTTTCATCTCCTCGCTAAAGCGAGAGCTATGTTCTCTGGTGTGGCTATAGATCTGCACTAATTCGATTTCGAACAATGTGAGAGGGCAAGTAGCTGGATGCGTGCCTGGCTCCCACAACCCACCATTCCTACAATATGAGAATCCGGTCTTGCAAGGTATTTAGCAGCCAGTCCTCCCGCGGCACCTGTTCGAATGGCGGTGAGGTAGGTTCCATCCATAACCGTTATAGGAGCGCCGGTCGTAGTTGAGTTGAGGACAACAAGCGCCATAACGGTGGGAAATCCTACGTTGCGGTTGTCGGGGTGCACGTTCACGATCTTGGCGCCTGCGATGTCCTCGTCCTCAAGGAAGACGGGCATAGTTCGCAGATCCCCATTATGAGCATTGAAATACAGGTATGACTTGGGAGGCATCTGTACCTTCTTGCGACCGTGCTGTGCAAATGCTGCTTCCACTGCATCCATTGCTGAAGGCATATCAAGTACTGTCCTCACATCATTCTGATCCAACCACAGGATATCCATCAATGATCAACTTGTTAGATTA
>CAYRGB010000224.1:0-2126 GCA_964423715.1 uncultured Methanosarcinales archaeon
GCCTGGCAAACAGAAGACCACGTGATCGCTCATAACTCCTGCAATCGCACGGGTCAGTATCACCGCAGATCCAATCTGATCAACACTTATTGAACGAAAAAGTTCCCCAAATCCGGGCATTTCCTTATCGAACATGGGTCTTACTGATTCGATAGTAACGTCTGCCGGTGCCAGACCTGTGCCCCCACTGGTCACAATGATATCCGCCCCTGTATTTATCCCGGACATCACAGCATCCCTTATACGACTCTCGTTGTCATCTACGAGCATATACATCCGGACCAGATGCCCACTCTCTGCCACCAGATCCATCATCATCCTTCCTGACATATCCATGGCATCGTCCGGATCAGATACATGGCCATAGCTATCAAACCTCGATGTGGAAATAGTGACCAATGCAAACGTTAACTGTCCTTCTGAACCCTTCTTATGTTGTTCTGTCACAGATACCATGACTTTTATTTATACATGAGAAGGTATATGAATCACTCGATGTAAGATTGCGACATATTCATATCAAACAACAAAATAGATATACACGATCCTACCGATAAGATATATAAGCAACGAAGGTATAAGAGAGTGCATCAACACAAGAAAATCCTCCAGTCAGCCGGATTAACGTGAAGTATATAGTTTTACGAAATATACTATAACAATGAACGATTCCCAGAGTATCGTATCAACACATTCAAATATGTAAATTGCAATTAGGTAGCAGAACATAACGAGAGTACAAGATCATACCACGTGTTCTTGCAGATTATACATAATCAAGGAGGCTCAATCTCATGGTAAGAAAACCAGCAAGCATGTATAGGAACATTAAACAGCGCTCATACACCAGACGAAAATATATGGGTGGTGTCCCAGGTAGTCAGGTGATCCATTATGACATGGGCAACAAGACCGCAGACTTCCCCATCAAGATATCGTTACTTGCCGAAGAAAAATGCCAGATACGACACACAGCATTGGAAGCTGCACGTATCACTGCCAACAGACACATGACAACTGCTGCAGGCCGTCTTGGATACCATCTGAAGCTAAGAGTTTACCCACATGAGGTACTCAGAGAGAACAAACAGGCAACCGGAGCAGGAGCAGACCGTGTCTCAAGTGGAATGCGCGCTGCCTTCGGCAAGGCTGTGGGAACAGCAGCACGGGTATCAGCAGGACAGAAAGTGTTTACAGTATCCGTGAACAAGAAAAATTATGTCGCAGCAAAGAAAGCACTCAAGAAAGCAGGACAAAAAATACCAACCCCTATTCGGATCGTAGTAGACCAGGGTGCGGAACTTGTGCTGTGAGACAAGCGACGATCAATAGGTGATAATAATGGACGCTTACGAAGCACTTTTGGACAGGGCAATCGAGAACCTCCCCGACATTGAGACCACAGATGCCCGTTTCGTAATTCCAAAACCCAGGATATTCATTGAAGGTAAAGCAACCGTACTGGAGAATTTTGGAAATATTGCGGATGTCCTGAACAGAGATCCAGACCATCTGATGAAGTTCCTTACCAGGGAAATGGGTACTGCAGGAAAGATAGACGGTAGTCGTGCAATATTCCAAGGAAAATTCCCCTCCAGTCTCATCAAAACCAACATTGACAACTATGTCGATGAATATGTCATATGTTCGGAATGTAACCGACCTGATACCCAACTGGTCAAGATGGGCAGAGTCCTCATACTCAAGTGCGCAGCCTGTGGAGCACACCGTCCTGTCAAGAAAAGAAAGGCAGCACAAACAACACCTCGTGATGCCATTGAAGAAGGTGGTGAATATGAGGTAAAGATCGACGCTGTCGGCTCAAAGGGAGACGGTATTGCCAAGATCGCAAAATTCACGGTTTTTGTTCCTAGAACAGTAAAGGGCGACGTGGTCAAAATAAAGATCAAGAAGATCAGCGGAAACCTGGCATTTGCAGAACGTGTGTAATAATACTTCAGGATCAAGAGTGTCTGCCTTTCTTATGCAGATATCTCCGATCTACCATGAGAAGGATATCACACTGTAACAATTACATCATTCATTGTTACAGGGTGATTGAGTGAAGGTTTGAATTATGCGTGTGCCAACATCGATCCCGGGATTTGATGAACTGGTGGAGGGGG
>CAYRGB010000224.1:2136-2380 GCA_964423715.1 uncultured Methanosarcinales archaeon
ATGACGTGATCCTCATTACCGGCGGACCTGGAGCAGGGAAGACCACTTTTGGGATACAGTACCTATACGAAGGGATTACCCGATACAATGAACCAGGAGTATATCTTACATTGGAAGAATCACCTGCCAGAACAATCCGCAACATGTAGAGGTTCAACTGGGATCTGGAACGGCTTATCAAAGAAGATAAGTTGAGAATCATCAGTGTTGATCCCCTGACATATGGAAAACACGCCCATCAATC
>CAYRGB010000225.1:0-2348 GCA_964423715.1 uncultured Methanosarcinales archaeon
GGTTCTTCTGGTCTGCTAGCGCCGGGTTCTTTTCATCTATCGGATCGGTTTGTTTTTCTACAGCCGTGGATTCGCCAGTAAGGGCAGACTCATCGATCCTGAGATTCTTTACATACAGAAGCCTCAGATCTGCCGGCACTCGGTTCCCTGCTTCAAGAAGCACCACATCCCCGACCACCAGTTCCCGGCTGGGAATAACCATTCGTTGTCCATTTCTGAGTACAGTGGTTTCCTGGACCAGCATCTTTGCAAGTGATTCTAATGCATGTTCCGCTTTTCTCTCCTGCACAAAACCTATGACTGCATTGGCCAGTACAACTCCCATGATTACGGCCATGTCAGCATATTCTTTCAGGAAGAACGTAACAATTGATGCTGCAAGCAATATGTAAATTAGGGGACTGGCAAACTGCTTGAGGAACTGGTAAATGGGGTTCTTTTTCTTTTGGACCTCCACTTCATTGTATCCGTATCTGGAAAGCCGAAGTTCAGCCTCCTCCGAAGTAATACCTTCCACATCGCTTTCCAGGTCTGTGAATACATCACTTACCGATACACGATACCATTTTACTTCCCCACTCATAAAAAGTATATGTGCAGTACTTCTTTATAGTTATTCTGGTTCTGGTTTTCTACGTCCAGTGCGCCAAAAAAGGTTCATCCATTATTATGATAAGTATCAGTATATATTTTTAAAGAAAGTTATATATAGTTAGAAATATATCTATTCCTTGGAGATATTTCAATCGTTCTTCTCTATTTCCGTGGTGGATAATACGATACGCTGGGGTGCATACTTTGTACAATGACAAGAAATATCTGATGCTTATCTTCCTGTCGCTTTTGATCGTGTTCTCAGTGTCTACGACAGCTTCCGAGGTTCCACAGGCTGCTGATCTTGATAGTGGAGATGCTATCCTTCTAAAGACCACACAGTTTGATACGAGCATGCAACCCCATGCGCTGGAAACATCAGCTCTTGAAGTTTCCTCGACCCCGGAGGGCACTGAGGAATATTACATTGTACAGTTCAAAGATCATGTAGCTGAGCAGTGGAAACAGGATATAAGGGATAGCAGGGCAGTTCTTTTTGATTATGTGCCGAACAATGCATTTATCGTTCGCATGACACCATCCGTGAAAACAGACGTGGAGTCTCTCGACCATGTACAGTGGATCGGTACTTACCAACCCGGATACCGGGTCAGCCCAGCCCTGTCATCTGTTATAGTGACCGGCGACCAGCAGGACATCATTGTGATGCTGTTCGATGCCACTGACAACACCAGGATCATGACCGAGATCATGGATTTTGGTGGGGAGATCCTGGACAATGGAGACGGTATCATGCGGGTCAGGATCGATGGTACGAAGATCCCGGATCTCGCTGCATTGAACGGAGTCAGCTGGGTGGAGAGGTATATACAGCCAGTGATCCTGAACGATGTTGCTGCGGGTATCCTGAACGTGTCCTACGTGCGCAATACACATGGACTGACCGGCAGCGGGCAGATCGTGGCAGTGGCGGATACCGGGCTGGATACTGGTTATAATAATGAGTCCATGCATGGTGACCTTAGGGGAAGGATTGTGAAATTGATCAACTGGTCTGATAATGGCATGGGCGATTACAAACTTGGTTTTTACTATGATGGCCATGGAACACATGTTGCTGGATCCGTCCTTAGCAATGGTTCTCAGTCAGGATATAATGGGATGGCTCCTGATGCAGAGTTGGTATTTCATGCTTGTGAAAATGCTGATGGATCATTAAATTTAACTTCTTCAAATATCCCAGTGATTTTCCAGCAAGCGTATAACTTAGGTACAAGAATACACAGCAATAGTTGGGGTATTGATGATTTATCCTATTATGGGAACTATACGAGTCATTCAATGTTGGTAGATACTTTTATGTGGGAACATCCACACTCCTTAGTGTTGTTCTCGGCAGGAAATCAAGGAAGTGCTGTTAAAACAATTCTTCCACCTGGAACTGCAAAAAACGCACTCACAGTTGGTGCATCGCAAAGCTCAAGGTACGGTGGCAATATCAGTGAAGTGGCTGATTTCAGTAGTGTAGGTCCTACCGACGATGAAAGAATTAAGCCTGATGTTGTCGCACCAGGCACGTTTATCAAGTCAACGGCGTCTTCACTTGTATTTAGCGATGATTACGTTGCTATGAGCGGCACAAGTATGGCAACCCCACTGGTCGCTGGCACGGCTGCTCTTGTCAGGCAGTATTATATGGACAATGCCATCACTCCTACCGCCGCCCTGGTAAAAGCGACCCTGATCAATGGAGCGGCCGACATGGGCCAATCCATCAACGCCCAGGGCTGGGG
>CAYRGB010000226.1:0-2336 GCA_964423715.1 uncultured Methanosarcinales archaeon
GAATTCCCTTATATTAATCTTTTTATATTCGCCTGCACGAATCTCCATATCCTCATCAGAGATTATCATTTCCCATTTTGCACGGGTTGCAATGGTGAATTCATATGGTGCAGCCTTTACTTTTTTGGATATGATCTCACCGTTCTTACGAGAAACTACCTGTATGATTTCTTCAGACATTCAATCACCTTTTCCAAAGGAGCTACATAATACTATAAATAGATTTGTTCTACTGGAAAGGGTGGGAAGATATATCTAGAACAAAACGCTTTTGTTCCGTGTTATCTATGAAGAAGAGATTTTGAGGACCATACGATGAAGGTCAATGAGAAGTGTGTCGGATGTGGACAATGCACTGCCTTTTGCAAAATGGGTGCAATCAGTGTGAAAGGAAAAGCACGAATCACCGATGCCTGCACAGAATGTGGCATCTGTATGCCATACTGTCCCATGAAAGCAATTGAGGAATCCACATGAAAGCGGCAATCATTGGAGCCGGGCTTGGTGGCCTGCTAAGTGCAGCCAGATTATCCCAGGAAGGATATGACGTAGAGGTCTTCGAGCGTCTTCCGATCATCGGAGGCAGGTTCACAAACATTGATTGCCAAGGATTCCAGCTATCCACCGGTGCACTCCATATGTTACCACATGGACCCACAGGACCACTTGCAGGTCTACTCAACAACGTGGGAGCTGATGTCAATATCGTGAGATCCATCCCCATGGCCATGATCCGGATACCTTCCCAAAAAGGAGACCTTGATTACACGAACGGTTACACAGATATACCCTTCAGTAAGTTTGGATCACGGTTCTCGCTGTGGAACAGATTGAAACTATCCCTGCTTCTGATAACCACTCGACAAGTAACTCCTAAAAATTGTTCTCTTGAAGAATGGATAACAAAACATCTCAACGAGAGACATGCCCACAGGACTGCCAACGCATTCTGCGGATGGTCACTGAGCCTGAAGAGCAAGGATGTTCCTGTGGAAGAAGCCTTTGAGATATTCGAGAACCTTTACCGCTACGGCGGCACTGGTATACCAAAGGGTGGATGTAAGGCCATCACAGATGCACTGGCAAAGGTGGTCACGACCAATGGAGGAATGATCCACACCAGTACAGAAGTGACCGGTGTTATTACTGACAATGGACAAGCTTCCGGAGTGACCGTGGACGGAGTAGATCATACGGCCGATCTTGTGATCAGCGATATTGGACACATCGCAACAGAAGAACTGTGCACAACATCCCCCCGATCCGAAGAATACGAACGATACATCAACAAACTCAAGGAACTTAAACCATCCGCAGGTTTGAAGATCTGTCTGGCTGCCAATGAACCATTGATCGGCCATTCCGGTGTCCTTCTGACACCCTACACACGCCGCGTGAACGGGATCAATGAGGTCACGAATGTTGATCCGAACCTTGCACCACCAGGCAAACATCTGGTCATGGCACACCAATGTGTGGCATGGGATCGTATCGATGCCATTGAAGACGAGATAGAACTGGGCCTTCAGGATCTCAAAGAGATATTCCCGAACAAGAACTATGAAGTACTGCTGATACAATCCCACCATAATGGCTGGCCTGTCAACCGATCATCATCCGGTACGGATATCGGCAATGTCACGCCGTTCGATGGACTGTATGTTGTGGGTGATGGCGCCAAAGGTAAGGGAGGGATAGAGGTAGAAGGGATTGCATTGGGCGTGATAGATACCATGACCAACATACTGGGAAAATGAAGATATGTATTGTAACGACAGGAGTACCATAGAACATCCATCCCAAACCATCATTGTGGTGTTCCTGGTCCTGTCACTCATGTTCATCTGTCCTGCAGCAGCAATGGCGAACCTTGAAGCAGACGATACTACAATTATAGACCAGACCATTCATAATGACCTGTACATCAGCAGAGGAAACATCATCACCGGTACCGGTGCTGTGAGATGCGATCTTATCTTTTCAAAAGATGCCAGCATTGGAGGTCATATGCTCAGAGAGTAATAGACAGGTGGTAATACATGGCAATACGAATGGAAATATAACTGTGGACTGTGGAGAATTTTATATTATGTGGTACCGTCGGTGGCGATGTTGAACTGGATGAAGGCGTACTCATAATCCTTCCCGAAACATATTTCGTTGAAAATATCACGTACACAGGTCCTGCCAAAGAAGCTATTCCATCCGGGACCGTGCTCAACCATATCCATTTCAACATGGATGATACTGCCACGGGGACTGATACATTGTCCATCGTGTAGTTGGTATTCAGATATAGGTTCCTTATGCTCGTGGGACTGAGGTTCCTTCTGAGG
>CAYRGB010000227.1:0-2325 GCA_964423715.1 uncultured Methanosarcinales archaeon
CCAGCCTTCGCTCGATCGCCCTTCCAATTCTGCATATATCCGGTCAAAATCATCTGGATGTACAAGATCACTATATATCAACTTTCCAGACAGGAAATCATCAGGCGAATAACCAAAACGCTTGATGTTGTCAGAAACATATTCCACAGGATAACCTTCCTGTGCCTTCCACCAGAACACGATATCCGGACTGTTATTCACCGCTGATCCCATCTTTATTACCATGTTGCATGAATCCTGCAACTTATAGGAATACTCCGAAAGAGAATCGAGGATCTCATTCAATCCCACAGGAACCATCTTAAAATCAATTTCCACATCTGTATTGGCACGAACATCAAGGTTTCCTTTAACGGCCGCTCCGGATATTTTTCTGAAATCTGCTACGATCCCATCAACCCTCGAGGTGAACGATGCCGCTATCAAATACGCCACTAAGCCCATAAATACAATGGAGATCATATAAATGGAGTATAAGATGCTACGCAGAGAGGCTATCCCTACGAACATCTCTTTTTCTGGTACTGACAGTATTATGGAGAAATTGCCAGTTTTAATTGGTTCATAGAACAATACCACATTTTTGCCAGTGGATGGATCAACTGTGTTGACATAGCCACCCACACCCAGTCGTATATCCTCTAATGCACTTGATAACTCTGGATTGTTAAAATCAGAGAGTTTTTGGGTACCGATCCAATCCTTCCTTGTCGGGTGGGACAACAATATTCCGGTATTGCTGACCATAAAGAGATACCCCGTATCAAATATCTTCACACCACTGACAGCTTCATCCACGTAGTTGAGAGAGACATCCACTCCACCGATACCCAAGAACTCCCCGTGTCGTATTATGGGAGAATCATAACTGACCATCAGGGCACCCTGATATAAATAGGGTTCTGTCACTACATCATGTTTCAACTGTTTGGGCAACTGGTAATAATCCCATGAGTTGTAATACACAAGTGGTTCAACGTCCACCACTCCTTTTAAATTGTTCCAGTAAGGAACAAAACGCCCACTTGAGTCATGACCTATGGACTCCACATATTTGGAATCATTCCCGTCAAATGCATCTGGCTCGAAACCCACATAGGTACCAATCAGATGAGCGTTCTCTTCAAGCAGCCTCTTTAATATTAAGTTGACATCTCCACGATCCTAGGTACTATTGGCTTCAAGTGAGATCGCAATACTTCTTGCAATAGCCATGTTGGATTTCATATCAGTATTAAAATAATTAGCATAGCTCTTGGTCAACTGAATGGACTGGTCGTATGCAAGCTGTTTTTCCTGCTCTGTAACATTGGAGATAACAATGGATGATGAACAGGATAGAATCAGGAATACTCCTATAACTATATAAATGACCAGTTTGATCCTGAGTGAGATATCTTTCCATTTCATTGCCTGCACATCCATATCGGGTATCGATCTAGTTCACAATCACTTCTGAGAGGTTCCTGTAATAAATGAAAAGCTCCTTTCCCCAATCCAAAGCACTTTTATCGTAGCTCATTACATCACGGTGATCATACTTGCCGGATTTGTTGAAAAAACTAAGATATACAAAATTATCGGTTACATTGATAAATGGAGGTCTGATTGTATCCTTGCAGACAAACAATACTACATTTTCCAACTCCATAATGTTGTTCATCTGCTCGTTATAATCGATTTGCATACGAGCAAAGATGGATGTTGTGATGATCAGTGTGAGACTGATATTGTCGCGGGCAAGGGATAAATATAGGTCCGGATAATCAGGATGGAACAATGAGACCAGACACATGATGTGTCTCGAGGGTCTGAGGTTCTCTACCAGTTCGTCCTGAAGATCGTACATGTGATCAAGATCCGGCTCGATCAACGTTATGTCCCCAAGATCCCCTATCCTCTGCACAAGGTCTTCGGGTATGCTTTTAAGATCACGGTCCGCCCAGTAGGAAACATCGGTATTAAAGATACTGAGCAGTAAAGAGAAGGGAGTGAGGTTCTCAACGATTAGATAACCTTCCGTTGTTAATTCATAGATACCATTGTCATCTTTACTAACAAGGCCCGTGTCCCGTAGCTTTTTGATCTGTGGCAGGATCGAGGAGGATGTGGTATTAAGAGAAGAACGGATCGTTTTTATGCTGGCAGGACCATCCTGAAGCATGATCAATAGTTTTTCCCTTTTATCAGAAAGAAATATTGTTTCTATCAATTTTGATGACATCTTTTGTCTCCATTCGTGAAATTAGATGTTATCGAGCCGTTCTGAGAGTTCTTGATAATAGTGAAAAAGCTCCTGACCCCAAATTAATTCACTTTCATCAA
>CAYRGB010000228.1:0-2324 GCA_964423715.1 uncultured Methanosarcinales archaeon
AGCAGGAACAACTGATACAGAGAACCCTTACCGAAGAGATATCGGTCTTTGCTTTCACCAGTTCCATGATGGTACGTAACTTCTTCGAGCAGGCGGATTCAATGGACAAAAGGGATGATGTTGCGAAGATCCTGAACCGATCGGTGGTTGTAGCTATCGGAAGACCAACTGCGAACACACTGATCGACCATGGGATCAAGGTGAGTATCACACCTCAGGAATATACGTTCGAAGAAATGCTCAGGAAGGTCAGGGAAACCTACTATAGTAATGTGGATGAACAACATAAATAACGAGGAATAATAATGATCGGAATATCAAAATTATATTGTGGGACGGTGGAGCCTTCAGATGCTCTGCGATATGGACGGGACTCGAAACGATTACCGTCCCACCTGCTCCAATTCTCCAAAGACAAGAAACCGGTGGTAGTCTGGAACGTTACCCGCAAATGTAACCTCAAGTGCATCCACTGCTATGCTCATGCTAAGAACCAGGACTTTGAGAACGAACTGACAACAGATGAAGGAAAGGAACTGATCGACGATCTTGCTGATTTCGGTTCGCCTGTACTCCTGTTCTCCGGTGGAGAGCCGCTGACCCGCAAGGACCTGCCCGAGTTGGCTGAATATGCTCGCTCGAAGGGAATGAGGGCGGTGATATCGACCAATGGTACGCTGATCGATGAAACAATGGCCAAGACACTGAAGGAGATCGGACTTTCCTATGTTGGGATATCACTGGATGGCATCCGGGAAACGAATGATAAGTTTAGAGGTATGGATGGTGCCTTTGACCTGGCCCTTGGAGGTATGCGTAACTGCCGGGCTCAGGGTATCAAGGTTGGACTGCGATTTACGATCAACCGCCGCAATGTACAGGATATCCCTGCGATCTTCGATCTCATCGAGCAGGAGAACATTCCACGCATCTGTTTTTACCATCTGGTGTATGCCGGACGGGGATCCACAATGGTCCATGAGGACCTGAGCCATGAGGATAGCCGCAAAGCGGTGGACCTGATCATGGACAGGACCAAACAATTACATGATAAGGGTAAGCCTGTAGAGGTGCTCACTGTGGACAATCACTGTGATGGGGTCTATGTATATATGCGGATGCTGAAGGAAGATCCTGAGCGTGCAGCAGATGTGCTGGAGCTGTTGAACATGAATCAGGGTAATTCCACAGGGATTGGGATCGGCTGTGTCTCGTGGGACGGAGAGGTGTACCCTGACCAGTTCTGGCGACATTATACTTTTGGCAATGTGAGACAGAGGAAGTTCAGTGAGATCTGGACCGATACTTCTGATGAGCTGATGGCAGGTCTCAAAGACAGGAAACCCCTGATCCGGGCCAATGCCGACCGCTGTGCCCGATGCAAATGGATCGATGTATGCAACGGCAACTTCCGTGTACGTGCGGAGGCTGTGTACGGCAATGTGTGGGCCGATGATCCGGCATGCTATCTGACAGAGGACGAGATCAGTGATCCTGAAGAAAATAAGTAACCCACGTTAAAGCATGGGACTTCCTACCTAGAAACATGTTAAATACCACCCATTTCAATGGGTGGTGATTTTGCTTAATTTTTGATAAAAATCGATCAAAAACCAAGCCGGTTCATTTCTTTGAGGAGCGAACTGCTGAGATTTGTAAAGTTTTGTATACCACAGGTCCAGGCAGCGATCATTATCGCGTCCTCGATCTCAGTTCGTGTTATCCCGAGTTTCTTCAACCTTGCCAGGATCTTAATGGCACTTTCAGTGTTGTTCCCCGAGCATGCGATCGCAAAAACGAGCAGATGTTTCTGCTTTATCAAAAGCCCACCGTCTCTCTCATCCCAGACGGCTCGGTAGAATCCTGCAATACCTTCTGCAAAGTTATCATCCATGTCCTTTGCATACTTCACCGCGAGTGGGACAAAACCTTTGGTATTCTTTACATTTTCAATATTATCAGTCATGAGGATCTACTCTTTTACCAATTAAACAGTAGTATGTAATTTTACAAATTACATACTATAGACAATTTTGATTTACATTAATATTCCAGATTTGAATGCTTCCCACCACAATCATTGTTCACAAAACACAAAAACTCTTCTATTCAGAAGAGTTTATCCCTATTTTTCGTCAAACTTTCATAATTTAACGAAAGCTACCGCTCTCCTCATATCACCTTCTGCCTCTTCAATGTCCTTAATTGGTACAAATTGAAATTGAATGCCGCCATAGTCATTTTCACAGCAACTCTTTTCACGGTTGTTACCATTACATGCCCTGCCCCAAACACGTTTTTAATAACTGCATATCCCCTTTCAC
>CAYRGB010000229.1:0-2269 GCA_964423715.1 uncultured Methanosarcinales archaeon
TGAGGTGGATAATGTAGGGACTAAGAAGGATATGTGGAAAGCGAGGGTCGTGGATCCTTCCGGTGCATTTACTGTATATGCCGGACAATACCAGCCGGAGGCTGCAATATTCATGTCCACGATAGAACTCCCGTCCTACGTTGCGATAGTTGGGAAGGTACGCATGTATGAGCTGGATGATGGTCAGGTATTTGTTTCGATCAGGCCCGAGGAGATCAACACAGTGGATGCATGTACACGCAACCGATGGGTTGTGGATACTGCGGAAATAACGCTCGACAGGGTTGAAGTGTTTTCAAAAGTGATAGCTGAATGTGAGTCTTCATCAGAGGTTATGGGTTACATGGGATCACAGGGTATGCCCGTATCGCTTGCAGAGGGGATTTCCATGGCGATGGAATATTATCATACGGATGAGACCTATCTGGAAAGTATCCGAAAGGTCGTGAACGATTGTCTGCAATCTTTGGAGGATAATCTATGTGAGGGAGTCGATACCAAAGGATCTCTCGAAGATATGATCCTTGATATGCTAGTGAATATGAATTCTGGAAAAGGGGTGGACTACATGGAATTGATCAAGGCAGCCAGTGCCCGGGATATCTCTGAAGGTGCTGTGGACGTAGCGGTCAGGTCCTTACTCGCAAAGGGTTACTGTTATGAGCCAAAAATAGGAAATCTCAAGCCTGTCCAATGACAGAGCTTGACAATATTTACATCACTCAAAATCGATGCTGATGCTGCCGGATTTCTTTGCAAGTGTTGATGATATGAATCCTGCTTCTATGTGGCAGGCATGAAGCACTCCGCTTGGAACTATGCATGTAGGACAGCAGTGGGCTTCCTGGGCTCTTTTTGTCACATAATTATCCCTGATGTCGAAAACTTCCATCTTCGGAACTTCCATGCTTGATATTTTCTTTATTTTTTCACACTCGGTATCTATGGACACCTGAATGTTCTTTCCATCCATTTCCCCATGTACCTTATGGCTGAATCCACATATCCTTGAGTTTACGTTTATATCTGTCATGAGTTCATCTCTCTGTATTTTTGTTTCGCGATCGTAAATGATACGTAAATGGATATATTTGAATAGTGGCAATCGTATATAATAGTTTTGTTCTAAAAGTGCAAAACCATGTGTTCGCCACGTATATGAATTCCTGTTATTGGTATTTTTATAGCAATAAATGGTATTAGCCTTGTATTCTGGTCGACATGTGTTCGTACGGGGCGATTCGATATTCTTAAATACGCGAAGGAAATAGTCTTAGTAGTGGAATATACGCAGATATGTTTCGTAATTTAGGTAATTGAGGGATTATTGTGGAACATGAAAGTATTACTGAAATGGTAACAAAGACGCTCAAAGGTATAACAGGTGTTGGGGAGATTATGGTTCTCAGTGATGAGGAACTGAAACAGATATCCATACTGGAGACAAAGGCAGATAGTATGACCTTAATGGGACTTGGGATAGGAGATAACAAAGGTGTCAAAGAGGTCCTGAAATGTGATACAGCCATGTCCTTCCAGACGACCAATGAATATAGTTGGCCTTCATGTCCCAATATTATTCTTACACATGAAGGGAAAGTTGTGGGCGAGGATATGGATGATACTGAAAAGTTGAAGGAACTGGACCAGAGCGGTGATGCCCTTGTGATCGGCAATATTGCGCTTTACGATAAATCTATACTCATGCCCAAGCAATCTAAATCGGAACCTCTAGTGGTCGTTCTCCCCCCCAAACCGTGTCCACAGGTCGAGGAGTTGCCACAGGTGTCTCGCGCGATTCTGGCTTCGCCATCTCCACCAACGGACGAATATATCAAGGAACGGATGGATCTGGATAATGAACATGGGACTGGTACTTTTTTGCTCGGTTTAGATTTTGAAGATGAGGTGGAGTGATAGGTTTTCATTGGGGGTCAATTTGAAATGTATGGTTTTGGAAATGTAATACAAAACCTATATATAATTTGGAATATTTGTTTAATCAACTTTATTCACGGATGTGGCATTAATATTCTTTATAACTCGAGGTGAAAATCAATGTATGGTATCGCACTGGATTTAGGAACAAGTGGTTTTAGGGCACAGCTGATCAATCTTGATACAAAGGAGGTCGTGAAGACCGCAATTACCGTGAGGCATCCGCTTCCAGGGGGGAACGTCATGGACCATCTGGATTTTGCTATTCAGGTGGGAGAGGATATTGCGCATGAGATCATACTGGATACGATAAAAGAGATCTTAGGCCGAT
>CAYRGB010000230.1:0-2267 GCA_964423715.1 uncultured Methanosarcinales archaeon
CGGCGACCTCCAGCACCTCGCTGCGACATTCCGGATGCGCTAGGAATTCAGCATTCGGGTACATCTCTTTTATCATCTGCGCGTCTTCTAACAGTATCTCATGATGAACCGGACAATATCCTTCCCAAGGGATGATCGTCTTGTTGGTGTGTAATGAAACGTAGTGTGCCAGGTTCTTGTCAGGCACGAACAATATCTCGTCCGCGTCCAGCGTATTCACAACATCCACGGCGTTTGCGGATGTGCAGCAGATATCACAATCCGCCTTTACCGCAGCTGTTGAGTTGATGGCATCAGAAATGACAAATTCCATTCATCATGATCCTCTTTCTTTCAGATCGTTAAAGAAATCTCCCATAACGGACCCTTGTAGTCACCTCAAACATGCTCGATCTCAGTTTGTTGTGATATCTCCGAATTGGTGGTGCACAGATCATTTATGCTTAGCTTGTGCACATCATCGTTGCCCGTTAACCTCGCAAAATCTTCAAGTTCCCTTGTAGAAACATTCAGGAAATTTTCTAGTTTCTTTGCGGATATGTCTATCCTTAATCTTGATCTCAGTTCAGGGTCCTGGGTTGTGACACCAACAGGACACTGCCCGGTATCACACAGCCTGTATTGCTGGCAGGCACATGCCATTAACGCTGCTGTCCCGATTGTGACGGCATCCGCCCCCAAAGCCAGAGCTTTTACAAAATCGGAAGAGATCCTAAGACCGCCTGTGATCACCAATGAGATATCATCCAGTCCCCTCTCATCCAGGAACTTCCTTGCCCTGTACAGGGCAAATATCGTGGGAATTGAAGTTGAATCCTTGATATATTTGGGTGCTGCTGCAGTTGCACCTGGTCTTCCATCAATGGTTATAAAATCAGGTTTTGCGTAAACCGCAACCTCCATGTCAGCTTTGATATTCCCGGCTGCCATCTTGACACCTATGGGTTTGCCATTGGATTGTTCTCTCAGCCAGTCTACCTTAGCTTTAAGGTCATCCCTGTTCCTTATGTCATCAAAATGCGCCGGACTTACTATGTCGGTTCCTTCCGTGAAACCTCTTATACCAGATATTTCCCCGGTTACCTTTTCCGCAGGAAGGTGTCCGCCCATCCCGGGTTTTGCAGATTGTCCGATCTTGATCTCGATGGCATCCACTTTCCTGAGGTTCTCTTCAGTAACACTGTACCTGTTCGGGACGTATTCAAAAATGTATTTATAAGCATTATCCAGGGATTCGTTCAGGATGCCTCCTTCCCCGGAACCCATTGCGGTCCTAACAGATGCACTCCCCTTTGCCAGAGAGGTCTTGAGCTCTTTTGACAATGCACCAAATGACATATGGGTTATCATGATAGGTGTTTCAATCACAAGTGGCTGCTTGGCAGCAGGTCCGATTGTTGTCCTGGTGCTGACCTCTTCGTCCTTGTTGAGTGGCATCCTCGCAAGCTGGGACCCTTTTATAAGGATATCATCCCATAGAATCACACCCTTTCTCGTCCGCATGGGTTCGATGATAGACTCGCCCGTCACTGACATCGTGTGTATGTCAGCCATGCAGGCTTCCAGTTCATCGGTTTTTCGTCTCCATTCCCCCAAGTAACTGCTCACATCTGCCTTTTCCAGAGACGATACGGTGATCTTTTGTTTTGTACCGCATTTTGGGCATGTCACTATTTCTTCCGTGCTCACATCCTTTATTTCTTCTTCGATTGGTTCCAGATGGTTCTTATTAGCACCACAGATCGGACATTTCCAATCGTCAGGGAAATCCTCAGGATTGGTTCCGGGCTTAACATGCGCATTGGAATCGCCCCTGGATTCCTCATACTCAAATACATTACAGAAACTGCACCTATATTTTGCCATTCAATCCATCCTTTTTATACCAGCAGCCGTCTTGTCGGGATCAACCAACACGTCAATGATAGTGGGTCTGTCGGACCTAAATGCATCTTTGAGCACACCATCCAGCTTTTCCGGGTCCTCCACCCGGAAACCCTCCCCTCCAACCGACTTTGCAAACTCGGCAAAATTCGGATTCGGAAAACCGATCCCATATTCCGGATAATTATCCTGTAACTGCTCTTTTTTGATATTCTTGAGCTTCCCGTCATTGAACACAATGACCTTAATACCCAGATTCTCCCTTACAGCAGTGGTAAAATCACCCATAAGCATTGCAAAGCCACCGTCTCCCGTAATACATATTACCTGCCTGTCAGGATAGTCAAGCTTTGCCGACAACGAGGCCGGAAGTGCAAAACCCA
>CAYRGB010000231.1:0-2235 GCA_964423715.1 uncultured Methanosarcinales archaeon
AAATATCGATGTTGTAACCTCGAATGGGACCATACTTGATAGTTATGCAACGGTCGTGCGCATACCCGATCCCGTGATGTTCGAGACCGAAATACCCGAAAAAACGCCTGGATTTGGTTTCATCAGTGCATTGTTCGTCCTGGCAATTGCAGGATTGTTCCATCGACGCTTGTAGGGGATCTGATGTTCGATATAATCATTCGTAGTGCTACCCAGAGAAAGGCCCGGACCATTCTCACGATCTCTGGCATAGCTCTCGGTATCTTTGCTCTGGTCGTGATGGGTGCGATGTCAGAGAATTTCAACCAGACCTTTGACAAATCCATGAGCCTGACGAGCGATAAGATCCGTGTTTTTGCAGAAAGTGGAATGTTCGGTGCAGGTCTTACCAACGACAAGGTGTCGGATGTAAAACGGGTTCCGGGTGTGAAGGATGCCTATGGGATGTTGATGATGCCATTTGATGATGACCAGTTTGGAATGGCCGGGAAGCAGGTTATAGGAGTTGTGCCCGAGAAATCAACTAAGATATTATATCCCATGGAACTGAGATCCGGCCGTTTCCTGAAGGCAGGAGACACGTATCAGACAGTGGTAGGTACAAGCATTTCAGGAGAGTACGATCTGCATGTAGGCAACAGACTGGAGCTACACGACAAGAATTTCACAGTTGTGGGTGTGCTTAAGTATACAGGTTCGTTCTTTGACAGTATTGCTACAATACCTCTTGATACGGCACAGGAGATTTATAATGTAGGGGACACCCTCTCCGTTATCCTCACAGCACCAGAGGACGGGACAGATGTGGAGTTGCTTGCAGAGAGGATCGAACTCAGTGTCAAGGGTACATCGACGCTTTCCCCCAAAAAATTGCAGGAGGAAGCGGGGCAGTCCCTTCTGATCCTGAGTGTGATCACAATAAGTTCGGCCCTGCTTGCGGCGATCATCGGAGGTTTAAGTGTGATGAACACGATGCTCATGTCCGTGACCGAGAGGACACGGGAATTCGGGGTCCTGAAGGCCATGGGTGCGGAGACAAAGGATATTATGATGATCACGCTGGGCGAGTCTGCGTTGATGGGAATTGTTGGTGGGGTGCTTGGTATCTGTACTGGTGGTGTGGCGGTGTACCTGCTGAATAGCTGGCTTACGACAAAGGGCATCATACTCTTTACCATAACTCCGCGGCTTTTACTCGTTGCAATGCTGTTCTCCATAGTGATCGGAATGATCGCCGGACTTTATCCTGCCTACCGCGCGACCCGAATGAGCCCCATGGAGGCGTTACGCCATGGATGAGATTCCGATCCTGGAGGTCAGGGACCTTTCCAAGACCTACCTTCAGGGTAAGATCCCGGTGACTGCAGTCCATGATGTTGCATTCTCGGTATCAAAAGGAGAGCTGGTTGCCATCATGGGTCCCAGCGGCTCAGGTAAATCCACCTTACTGGCACTGATCGGCTGCCTGGAAACAACAGATGCGGGTTCCATCATCATTAATGGGATTGATGTCACGACTGTACCGGAGAAGGAGCTTCCCAGGATCCGACGGGAGGAGCTTGGTTTTGTGTTCCAGCATTTCAATCTCCTGCCTACCCTGTCAGCCCTTGGGAATGTTGAACTTGCGATGCGTTTCTCCCATGTTCCCAAACAACAGCGACTTGAGCGTGCCGAGATGCTCCTGAATAAACTGGGAATGGGTGCGCGTCTGCACCACCAACCGGCTGAACTCTCTGGTGGGGAACAGCAGCGTGTTTCAATAGCCAGAGCCATGGCGAACGGTCCATCGATCATTCTCGCAGACGAACCCACTGGCGAAGTGGATAGTGCAACGCGCGACGTGATCGTCGAAACGTTCAAGGAAATGCGATCACAGGGCCAGACTATCATCGTGGTCACCCACGATCCGGTCGTAGCAGGTCACTGTGATCGGGTGATCCGTATAATCGATGGCACTCTGCAGAAATAACCCCTATTATATAGTTTCAACAAATTCACGTGAATTACTGCTCGTATATACTCCCGAACTTGTCACATTTCTCAGAACGTGTGTGATCCATGGCATTGAACCTCTTGCTCAGGAACAGAACCACCACCTTTCTGAGAAGCTGTCTCAGTTCAAAGATGTGCTGATTTAGGACAGTAGTATTGTTAGAATGCATAGTTCGCTTTCTGAAAAATGGCCTGCAACACGGACCAGAAAAACAGCTGCGGGTGTCAAGATTGGATTGCTGG
>CAYRGB010000232.1:0-2227 GCA_964423715.1 uncultured Methanosarcinales archaeon
GGTTGCGATGTATGTGGACAGTGAGACGGTCCGTTTCACACGGTCAAAGTTGCTGGCTCCGTAGTTGTATCCAAAGATGGGTTGGATAGCCTGCTTGATGCCGATGATGGGCATGAGGGTGAGCATGAAGACCTTAATGATGATGCCAAACACAGCAATGGCCACATCTCCGCCATAGTAGAGCAGGCTCTGGTTGAAGAGAAGGAAGAGGGAGCTTTCTACTACATTGAACAGGAATTCCGACATGCCGATGTACGTGGATTCCTGGATGATGGAGGGATCGGGTCGGAGAGTGTGGGGAACAAAAGAGACCGTGGCACGGTTGGAGGCATAATAGTAGATGACCATGACCGTACTCAATATCTGGGAAATCACTGTGGCAATGGCGGCACCCTTTATTCCCATGCCGAACTCAAAAATGAATATGGGATCCAGGATGATATTGGTGATGCTTCCCACGAGCAGGAGGACCATTGCGAAGAAAGTGTTTCCCTCTGCCCTGATGGCGTTGCTCATGGCTGTGGAGAATGTGAAGAACACGGTCCCTATGAGTATGTAGTAGGTATATTCGGAGGCAAAGGGCATGACAGTTGAGGAGGCTCCAAAAAGGGCTAGCATCGGTTCCATGAACATAAGTCCCAGGACAGTAAATATGAGACTTGCAAGTATGACCATGGTGACCATGTTGCCAACGGTGCGCTCGGCGCGTTCCAGTTTGCCGGCTCCCAGGGAGCGGGAGATGATGGAGGCACCGCCGATCCCAACTCCCAGGGCTATGGCCATCATGAGCATCTGCACCGGGAAGGCTACCGAGATGCCGGCGATACCCAGAATGCTCTGCTCCCCCAACCCCCTGCCCACAAAAATGGTATCGACCAGATTATAGACAGCCTGCATCACCAGTCCAACAATAGCAGGAGATGCCAGTCTAACGATAAGATTGCCGATGTTCTCATTGGCAAGTATTGTGTTACGCTGATCGTGCATGGTATCTTCTCATAACGAGAGTACGTAGTGGAAGATATTATTATTGATTGTGCTATCGATTGTATTATCGATCGTTGTCTTCCAACAACCTCACGACCTCGTTCAGCATTTTGGGAATATGAATGTCCTGGGGACAGTGTTCGATGCAGCGGCCACAATCGATACAGTTAGAGGCTTTTCGATCATTTCCAACATGGTCTGCGTACATCTTCCTGGCTTTCTGAAGGTTATTGAACATCATGGCATTGTTGAGATATTTGAATACCAGTGGGATGTTCACGCCTGCCGGACAGGGAAGGCAGTAGTGACACCCTGTGCAGTTGACCTTAAGCTTCGTGCGATATAGCTCACTGACATCGGTTATAAGGGATCGCTCCTGCTCGGAGAGGGAGTTCGGATACCCCTGCTCGGCTGTCTATATATTCTCCCGGAGCTATCCCAGTGTGCTCATGCCACTCAGGACAGTACTGATCTGGTTTGGTCCCAGAGGAATTGCAGTCCCCACCCGGCCGGGCTGCGTTTAGTTTGGCCCTTGTTCCACACATGCCTGATATCGTCAGGCACCATCTCTGCCAGGCATCCTCCACGCAGGGGTTCTATGATGACAACACCCAAACCTTTTTTTGAGGCATATATCAATCCTTCCCGACCAGCCTGGTAGTCGGTGTCAAGATAGTTATACTGGATCTAACAGATATCCCAGGGATATGTATCCACGATCTGTTTGAAGAGACCCACTTCATCGTGGAAGGAGAATCCGGTATAAGCGGATGCGTCCGTCCTGCCTGGCCTGGTTAAGGAAGTCGAAGAGACCAAGTTCGGTGAGCGTTGGCCAGTAATCACGGTTTAAGGTGTGGATAAGGTAGAAGTCGATGTGGTCTGTAGCCAGTCTCTCGAGCTGCTCATTGAGGTAGTCATTCATATCCTGTCGGGAATCGATGAGCCAGGATGGCATTTTTGTTGCCAGATGGACCCGTTTCCGGTAGCCTCCCCGCAGGGCCCTGGCGAGAAAAGATTCACTCTTCCCTTCGTGATAAGGATAAGCAGTGTCGATATAATTGATACCGTGATCGATGGCATGATGAACTATCCGGATGGCTGCTGCTTCGTCAATGTGTGCAGGATATTCGTTAAGAATAGGCAGGCGCATACATCCCAGGCCAAGGATGGATACGCTCTCACCAGTATGTCCCAGGGTGCGGTAGATCATGGTTTGTATTGTACACTCCTTGAAAATTTT
>CAYRGB010000233.1:0-2190 GCA_964423715.1 uncultured Methanosarcinales archaeon
ACATTAACATTGCGGGTATTGCGAAGCCCTTTGAACAAAGTCCTAAGCCCATCGCCTTTGTGACCTGGCTGGGCAACCCCCGCAGAATGGATGGATGGTACAATAGAGCCTTTACATATTAATGTTATGCAATTCTCATAGGTATTTCCATCCCGCTCTTTCAGGATCGATGTGATTCCCTTCTCCGCAGTCCGGAGTACTCTGATATTAAGGCGAAGATTACGTTTTCCGATCTGGCTCCATTCGACCTCCTTTCGGGTTGCATGCGGGCTCTTCTGGAACAGGTTCATGCAGCACTGGTCACAGATCTCCCAGTAGTTTATATCAAGGATCCAGTGTTCCATCTGATGCTCGGTGATCCTGGCGGATTCGTCGATCGTGCTGACAAGAATGTGGGTCTCCCGGATATCTTAGTTCCACAGGCTCCCCGTAAGCTCATGGTCGTGTCCGTTGTTCTTTGCGATCGCTCTTAGGTTGGGGATGGAAATCCCGTACGTCCGATCGTGTGTGATGCCTTATTGCTGCACACCTTCAATGGCGCTGGGGTCTGACATCTCCTTCAGCTGTTGGAGGATGTCTTCAAGGATGTGTTGTCCATCGATTCACCGGTTTGAGTTTTTCGTGTGATTGGAACGTTAGGACAAGTGGTTATAACGAGTGGTTAGGACAAAGATAGTAAAATAAGAATGCGCCGACCGGGATTCGAACCCGGGTTTGTGGCTTGGAAGGCCACAGTCATACCGCTAGACCATCAACGCGCATTGCATCCCCTACATGTATCATTGAAATATAACCCTTTCGCCCTTCACCACCGTCGGCAGCCTCATTGCAGTGAAGTATTCCCGTGGTAGCAATACATTCCCTAACTTTCTCACAAACCTTCAAATGAACGCCCTTTGGACACAGTGAGGTCATAGTGAATATGCTTTGCGCAGTTCCCGGATCCTGTCCCGGAATTCGGCCGCCCTTTCAAACTCCAGGTCCCTGGCTGCTGCCTGCATCTCTGATTCGAGGTCAATGATCATGTCCGCTACCTCCCGGCGGGGCATATCCTCGGCCAGCATAATCACGTCCGATACCGTTTCACCCGTTTTAGGTTTTACCTCGACCAGTTCTTTCTGTATTGCTTTCTGTATCGTTCGGGGAGTGATATTGTGTTCCTGGTTGTACTTGATCTGTATCTGGCGTCGTCGGTCCGTTTCCTTAAGAGAGCGCTCCATCGAGCCGGTGACAGTGTCAGCATACAGTATCGCATACCCGTCCACATTCCGGGACGCCCGCCCAACGGTCTGTATCAGGGATCGTTCCGATCGCAGGAATCCTTCCTTATCGGCATCCAGTATGGCGACCAGTGCCACCTCGGGGATGTCGAGCCCTTCCCGTAACAGGTTAATACCCACCAGAACATCAAAATCCCCTTTGCGCAGGGAGCGTACGATCTCTGCACGTTCAAGGGTCTCGATGTCCGAATGCATGTACCTTACACGCATCCCTATCTCCAGAAGATAGCTGGTCAGGTCCTCAGCCATTCGTTTGGTGAGGGTGGTCACAAGGGTCCGGTATCCGCGTTGTGTGACACTGTGGATCTCGGATATCAGGTCATCGACCTGATCCCCTGCTGGCCGCACCAGTACCTGTGGGTCCACGAGGCCGGTAGGTCTGATGATCTGCTCCACCACTGCCGAGCTTCTGTCCAGTTCATATTCGGCAGGTGTGGCTGAGACGTAGATCGCCTGGTTGATACGTTTGTCAAACTCCTCATATCGCAGGGGCCGGTTGTCATAGGCAGAGGGGAGGCGGAACCCATAGTCGATCAAAGCCTTCTTTCGTGCCTGGTCACCATTGTGCATTCCCCGGATCTGAGGGATCGTCACATGGGATTCGTCAATGATCGTCAGGTAATCCTCAGGAAAGAACTCCAGCAGGGAGGTGGGTGCTTCTCCCGGGCTCCTGCCATCGAAATGTCGTGAATAGTTCTCGATACCCTTGCAGTACCCGATCTCACGGATCATTTCCATATCATATCTGGTACGCTGCAGCAGTCTCTGTGATTCAAGGATCAGGTTGTCTGCTTCGAGTCTGGCAACCTCTATCTTCATCTCCTTTTCAATTGATCCCAGAGCGGCTTCAAGCTGGTCGTGGGGCATCACAAAGTGTTTTGCCGGGTATATTGCAATACTACCATCCTGT
>CAYRGB010000234.1:0-2172 GCA_964423715.1 uncultured Methanosarcinales archaeon
AAAATTTATCATCGATCCTCCCATACATATATTGATGAATTGCGAACAGGCAGAACCTCAAACCAATCTCCAAAAACACATCTAGCAAATCCATCGATCCAACTGCCGTGCTGTGGTAGCAATAACCGGCGGAGGGACTGCCGCTATCCACGAACTCCTACAATATGGAAATGGCTCATCCACCCTGCTGGAGGCGAATGTCCCCTACAGTTCGTTATCCTTGGACTCATATCTGGACCAGACGCCTGAAAAGTACTGTTCTTCGGCCACCGCTCGTGCCATGGCCATGGTGGCATACCGCCGGGCGATCGAACTGCTGACAAACAACGATGGGACAGCACCTCATGACCTGATCGGGATCGGTGCCACCTGTACACTCACAAAGGGAAATCAGGAACGAGTAGGGAGGAAGCATGAGGTCCATGTGGGCTTGCAGTCCATTGATACCACGTATGTGGCCAGCCTGGAACTGGTGGAGGATCGATCCCGGGAGGAGGAAGAGGCGATCGCATCCTGGCTGATCCTGAACACCTTGGAGGTGGGTTGTGGTGTGGGTCCGATCCCGTGCCCACATCGGCTGTCTGACAAGGAGAGATTGGTCACGAGCAAAGCCACAGTTTCTGAGTCTGTCGGAAATATCCTGGCACAGCCTGATAGGATCATGGATACCTCACACAGCCCCATATTCACAATTATCGAGTGTGGACACAGTGATGCTGTCCAGCCGGCAACGGTCGTCTTCCCGGGCTCATTCGATCCCTGTCATAAAAACCATATCCATATGGCAATGTTGGCTCATGAATGGTATGACCGGCCCGTGCATTTCGAGATTTCGATAACGAACGTGGACAAGCCTCCCATCGATCTCATCTCACTTAAACAACGCCTGGATTGCCTGCAGGCATACTGTGGAGAACGTTTCATGGGAGGTATCTACCTGACCAGTGCACCCTTGTTCATGCAAAAGGCTTCGCTGTTCCCGGGGGCGACCTTTGTGGTTGGTGCCGATACCATCAACCGGATCTTTCAGGTTCGGTACTACCGCAACGCTTCATACCTGGAAAAGCTTATTGATCATTTTAGAGAACAGGGTATACATTTTCTTGTATTCCAGCGAAATGGTGTGGAACTTGACATCGATCCCAGACTACGGGACATGTATGACATCGTTCCTCTGGGAGAATATCAGGATGATGGGACGTCCTCCTCGGCAATACGCCAGAAGATACCATGAATCCGGACAGTCAGCAGAATCATTATATAAGTGACTGTCCAATTTGCTTACAGGTGATATAATGGATTGTTTATTCTGCAAGATCATAGCAGGGGAAATTCCTTCATACAGGGTCTATGAGGATGAGTTCGTATATGCGTTCCTGGACATCAACCCCACATCCCGCGGTCATACAGTGGTTGTCCCGAAGATACATTTTGAACGCTTTACCGAGATGGACCCCGAAGATGCCGGCCATCTCTTCCGCTCGGTCAGCCAAGTGGCTAGGGGCGTGGAGCAGATCCTATCGGTCCCTGGCTCAAATATCGGGATCAACAACGGCCAGGTGGCCGGCCAGGTCGTGCCACATGTCCATGTGCACATAATCCCCAGGCGAGAGGGCGACAACGGCGGATCCATGCATTCCATTGTCAGCGCGCCAGGGGATATCTCTGACCTGGAGGAGTTGGCTGACATGATGCGGGAGATATTCTGAATTTTACACCCGTCGTGCATTTTGTGGATGCCAGCAGGCCCAACACCAAGGTCCAGCAGATCCCTGCATTCATAACCACCCAGATCAAGGATGTCGATGTGCTGTGCATAAACAAGATAGACATGACCAGTGCAGAACCGATCGCATCTGTCAACGGTTTTTGAGGGAATTTGACCCAAATGCAGATATCCTCCATTTCTCCGCCCGGGAATGTTATGAGCAGTTCAAGAGATTCATCGATCTCCTTGCCGAAGAAGGGGAGACGGACCTGGAAACAGAGACGCGAAAATATATCCCAGGTTTGACAGTCAAACCTGGGTTGAAAAGATCACAGTGGAAAATTAAAATAATATCGCTATGAAATTTTACTTTTCAGTAGCTTTTGCACGTTCTTCCTGGGTCATATTGGCAAGACGCTCAACTTCCTTTACATCCAGCCCCAATCCTTCAGCCACACGTGCTC
>CAYRGB010000235.1:0-2169 GCA_964423715.1 uncultured Methanosarcinales archaeon
GGGTAATGCAACACATGAGCTCGCGTGTCCGGCCTTAGTTTCAGGTTCGATGTAGAGACACCGATACACTGTTTGATCATCGCAGCACCCATCGTATTCCTTGGTGACGCATTATGTTCCGGGTACGGTACCATACCTGTACATATCCCAAGCATCATGGAAGGATCAAACTCCAAATGGGTGTGTTTGGGCGTCAGGTCCGATTCGTAGAGTGCAACAAATGCATTCTCCTCTTCTTCGGCATCCAGATATTCGACATATCCTTGCGTAACAAAATCATTATAGACCATCTCACCCTTACGGAGCTGTTCCAAATGCTCCTCAGTAACAAGAGGTTTACCGTCTTTTACAATAACCAGTGGCCTTCTTGCCCGCCCTATATCAGAGCTAAGTATCACCTCATGCAGGTCCTCATACAACGTCACGTTGATCTGGTGAGACAGGACACCCAATCTACGTTGTTCCCTGATCTGTTCGACCAACTCAGAGGGGTTGTTATGTGTCCCAATAAGTGCTCCATTTAAGAATACCTTTGCCTCAGTCACCGAGAACCACCTCATCGTCCTTGCCACTTACAACATCAATTTTTTCATTTGAAGTATCATTATACTCAATTGTGGGATTTTTATCCCCCTTTTCTAACGCCGTCTCCAGCTCCTCGCTGTCGGTATCCACCTCGCCCGAATATACAGCTATCTTCTCTGGTGCACGTAACTGTGAGGGAATGACACCGATATTGAAGAGAACATTTTGTATCTGCTCAGAATCATCTACACCGGTGGATAACTCCACCATCTGTGCAAAGTTCTTCACCAGGCCACAGTTAGGACCTTCCGGCGTTTCTGAGGGACACAAACGACCCCATTGTGTTGGATGGAGATCACGTGCTTCAAAGTGCGGCTGTGCTCTTGATAATGGGGATATTACACGCCTGAGGTGAGAAAGGGTGGAGATGTAATCAGTACGATCGAGAAGCTGAGAAACACCACTTCGTCCACCTACCCAGTTTCCGGTTGCGAGAGGATGCTGGAGACGGTCTGTCAGGACATCTGCACGTACAACGGTAGATACGTTTAACTCCCGATTCCTCATATTCGCCCTCTCAAGTTGGTACTTAACATCGCGGGACAGTCGATTGAATGCAACCCTGAACAGGTCCTCCATGAGATCACCTGTAAGCTTTAAGCGTTTATTGGAATAGTGGTCCTTATCATCTGCTAAGCGACGACCAAGAGCAAGTTCAAAACAGGACTCCGCCATCCTTCCTAGGAAATATGCCTTAGCCAAACGGTCTTCCGGATCATTACCAAGGTGTGGAAGTAAGTACCTGTCGATCACATAGTTCGCACGTTTCATTTGATAGTCCCGGGCCTGTCCGGATGCTACACGCGTACCGATCTTTTCGAGCGCGTCCTCGATCGTGTCCACCTCAGCTTCTTCGAGGTTCTCGAACATAAACTTCATGATCTCGGGGTCAGTTGACACAACCTTCACGACATCTTCATCGGTCTCAATGCCAAGGGCACGTATCAGTGTGATGAAGTTGATACGTCCGGATATTGAAGGGAATGATACCTCCAAAATTGATTTGCGACCCCTTTCAACAACGACCAGAGCCCTGTATCCTCTCCTCTGTGAGAACACTTTGGCAACCTCGATCGAATCACCATAACGCGTACCGATCTCTGCCAGTATCTTGTTCGGAGCAAGATCTTCAAGGGTCATAACCACGCGCTCTGTACCATTGACAATGAAATACCCCCCCGGATCAAGCGGATCCTCACCATGCTGGATCATCTCATCATCACTGATACCTACAAGATTACATATCTCTGACTTGAGCATCACAGGTAGCTGACCGACCTTTGCCTCTGTCACTTCACTCTCATTTTCCCCATTCACAACTGACATTTCCAGGAACAATGGAGCTGAATAGGAAAGATTGCGAAGTCTTGCTTCATTGGGATATAGATTCTCTATCGCACCATCGGCCTCTTTGACAACAGGGTTCTCTGCCCGTATTTTCCCAAGCTTAACATAAATATCCTCAAGATCAGTCTCAATCACTCCCTGCTCATCAATGATCTTTTGGAGACCATGTGACAGGAATTTGTTATATGAATCTATATGATGTTGCACAATCTTATCCTTTGTAAAATATGCTTTAGA
>CAYRGB010000236.1:0-2142 GCA_964423715.1 uncultured Methanosarcinales archaeon
CTGTAAATGGAAGCGTTTATCTTCCAAAGGGTATCAGTAAGGTCAAGGTTACGATTGAATATGAATAATGATGACATAATTATATAGGGGATATATGAATGGTAATAGCGATGAATGCAGATATCATAGTGATCGGTGCTTCCCCTGCAGGGATGATGGCCGCCAGGAACGCGTCATTGAAAGGTGCCAGCGTCATACTCATTGAGAAGAAAGAGCAGATCGGCCATCCGCCGCATCCTGCCAATACGTTCTTCAAAGGAATGTTCGATCGGGCCGGTGAGACGGTTGATAGCAGTTATGTGATCAAGGAACTTAAGGGCGCAAAGATCATCGCTCCCTCAGGTGGTACGGTGGTTGTCGAAAGTCCTGCATACTTCCTTGATCGTACCCTTTTTGATGAGTACTATGCCAGACAGGTAACACAGGCCGGTGTCGACATACGCACCGGTGTCGAGGCGCACAATGTGCTGCGGACCGAAGGGAACATCTCGGTCAGTACCTCAAGTGGTGTCCTGACGTCAAAAGTGGTGATCGTCTCCGATGGGATCAACTCAAAGATAGCAGGTCTGCTTGGCCTCAACACCATGAAACATCCGAATGACATTGCGTGGGCCATGGAAGCTGTCGTCGAGGCAGAGGGTATCGGAGAACCGGACATGTTCGAGTATTATGTGGGCAGCATAGCTCCGGGCTGGAAATCCACCTACTCCCCCTGCGGCGGGAACCGTGCGACCCTTGGGGTGTACGTCCGGCGCCACGGCAGGGATGTATCCGATTTCTTTGATCGCTGGGTCGAGAAGTTTAAGGAACTCAAAGGGCTGGATGACCTGACCATCGTCCAGAGATCCACAGGCGGCGACCCGATCATTACCATACCGGATACCACCGTTGCCGATGGTGTCATGCTGGTGGGTGGAGCCGCAGGCCAATCCGGCATCGGGTACAGCATGCACGCCGGGCAGATCTGCGGCGATGTGGCAGCCGATGCCGTGGCCTGCGGGGACGTTTCCAGAAGAGCACTCTCAAAATACCGAAAACTCTGGAACCAGGAATACCGTACCGAGTATTATCTCGGCAGGCTTGCACTGGAAACCCTGCGAAAGATGACCGATCGGGAGATCGACGGTATGATGAGTACATTCGAGGGAGAGGATATTTCATTCATTCAGGGAGATCCTATTAACAAAGCCATACAGACGGGTTTGTTCATGCTGCGAAAGAATCCAAAGGCTCTCCTCTCATACCGTGCCCTGTTACGAAGGCGATAAATACATATCAGCGTGGTTGTTCGATGAAATACTATCTTTACAAAAATCCATTCTTCAAAGTGTATGCAACGATCCGGGACGGTCATGTCAAAATACACACCTCGGGTCTTGCATCACTGGCTGTAAGGCCACTGATTAAAGATATGTTATATATCTTCGACGGGGAAAAACCGGCAAAGGTCGATGGGGACCGTTTGATCTTTTCCACATGGATGCCTCCCATCCCGAGCAAAGCGTTCGACTGCCTGGTATCAAGCCAGATGGGAAATATGCGTGGGAAAAATGTCCCCGAACAGGTCACGATTTCCATTACTGAGGATTGTCCCAACAAATGCCTGCACTGCGCGTTGCCGGACACAAAGAACAAGGCTCGATTGGCACCTGCAGTGGTCAGGAATGTTATTGACCAATGTCTGGACATGGGTTCCACTTTCATTGTATTCGATGGAGGGGAACCTCTTGTCTATGAGGGTCTCGAGGACCTTATTGGGTATGTAGATAAGGACCGTGCTATCGCTGGTATGTTCACATCCGGTGTGGGGCTGACCTGGGAGCGTGCGCAGGCTCTGAAAGAATCTGGGCTTGACATGATCAGTGTAAGCCTTGATAGTGCAAATGAGAAGGGTCACGATATCATGAGAGGACGCAGTGGTGTGTTCAGGGATGCCATCAACGGGATCAGGTATTCTCTGGATGCAGGACTCCTTGTGAATATATATGTTGTACTCTCACCCAACAACATCAGCGAGCTGGATGATTTCTACTCCCTTGCATGCAATATGGGTGTCCAAGAGATATCCTTCTTTGAGATCGTACCCACTGGACGCTGGATGGACCATGAAGATGAGGTACTTTCCTCCGATGACCACAGGAC
>CAYRGB010000237.1:0-2124 GCA_964423715.1 uncultured Methanosarcinales archaeon
GGGATTTTGCAAGGTGCGTGAGAATCGCGATGGGGTACTGTACAGTCTGATCTATAATACGGTCTCCAGTGAAGCTTTGGACCCCATCGAGAAAAAACCACTGTTTCATTTTTATCCGGGCTCACAGGCGTATTCCCTGGGAACGATCGGATGTAATTTTAGGTGCAAGCACTGCCAGAACTGGACGATATCCCAGGTGGGGCTTGATGAGGCGGTGTCAGTGGAGATTACGCCGGAGAGTGCGGTCGAGCGTGCAGTTGCCTCCGGGTCGCGCTGCTTTGCCTGGACCTACAATGAACCGACCATCTGGTACGAGTACTCGTACGATTGTGCCAGACTGGCGAAAGAGGCGGGACTTGCCACCGCGTATGTAACCAATGGTTCCATCACACCAGAGGCACTGCGTCACATATCTCCCTATCTTGATGCCTTCAGGGTGGATATCAAGGCTTTCACCGAAGACTTCTACAAGGAAGTGGCCAGTGCCAGACTGGCGCCAGTGCTGGAATCCGCAAAACTGGCACGTGAGTTGGGGATGCATGTGGAGGTCATCAACCTGATCATTCCTACCAAGAACGACTCTCCGGACGAGTTACGACAGCTTGTGCAGTGGGTACGTGACAACCTGGGTAAGGACACACCTGTGCATTTTACACGTTTCCAACCCTTTTATCACATGCAGGACCTGCCACCCACGCCGGTTAAAACCCTTGAACAGGCTCATGATATTGCAACGGAGGAGGGGCTTAAGTTTGTCTATATAGGGAATGTGCCCGGTCATCAATATGAGAATACGTTCTGTCCGGCATGCGGTGAGATGCTGGTCAGGCGTGGTGTGTTCGATGTACAGGAGTACAATATCACACCGGACAATAAATGCAAGTATTGTGGAGAGCCGATCCCCATTGTGGGGGAATATGCAGGCAATATCAAGATCTGACCTCCAGATATTGGTTTGGATCTCAAGATGCTAATGTGTTAGCATATTGATGTGTTGGGATCATGTTTTCAACATGATGGAAGGGGGCAATAGTTAACACAAAAGCTTTAAGTACAATATGTGCATTAGAATGGCTCGCGATAGGATGCATGCAGAATGCCGCCATAACTCAGTTGGTAGAGTGTCTGGCTGTTAACCAGAATGTCACAGGTTCGAGCCCTGTTGGCGGCGTCCATCTTATATTTGTTGGGCCTATAGCTTAGTCTGGTCAGAGCGCCCGGCTCATAACCGGGCGATCACCGGTTCGAATCCGGTTAGGCCCATCCTGATCCCTCCCATTATCTCAACTCCATGCGTACGGAAATGGCTAAATCATTCAGTATAACGTAGTTGTTTTATACGATCTATTTTCACATTCCGTCAAAACGCCCGAGTTTCAATAGGTTATATATACATTGACACAAATCTAGCTGCAGAAACACTGGTATATAGTCAGCTGTTAATATCCATTTTGTGATCCAATGGGATATTAACTGCCACCCTCCCAGGTGTGAAAGTAGTTCATGTCAATCTTATCATGATTATTTTAGGAATGTTGAACTCTGGTGAGTATGTTATACCATCAAAGAGGTATTAAACTGGCAAACTATAGGAAATTTAACAAGAAGAACAGCAAGGGGAAGTCTGCTGATGTGCAGGAAGTAGTAAGGGTGCGCATCCCACGCAAGGAAGATGGGGAGGTTATGGCAACCGTAACTACTTTATTAGGAGGAAAAAGACTCACACTACAGTGTATGGATGGAGTTGTCCGTATGGGTAGGATCCCTGGCTCAAGGAAGAAGAGGATGCGCATACGGGAAGGGGATATCGTTATAGCGGCCCCTTGGAGTTTTCAGGATTCAAAAGCTGATGTGATCTGGAAGTATACAAGGCCTCAGGTCAATTGGCTTGAACGCAAAGGTTTCCTGGATTCGTGATGGCGAGGACTTTGCCTATCACCCCTCTTTTTAATAAGTTATGACAATTTTGATTTACATTAGTATTCCAGAATTGGATACTTCACACCGCAATCATTGCTCACAAAGCACAAAAACTCTTCTATTCAGAAGAGTTTATCCATATTTTTCGCCAAACTTTCATAATTTAACGAAAGCTACCGCTCTCCTCATATCACCTTCTGCCTC
>CAYRGB010000238.1:0-2110 GCA_964423715.1 uncultured Methanosarcinales archaeon
TTATAGATGTCCTGACAAGCATGGAAAGATGTTCGAATATTCAGTGATCGTCTGTCCACGGTGCAGAAAACATGCCCAGATCATAGAGAACACCTGCACAAAAACGATTCGATGCCAGCGATGTGGCTCCAACCTCCAGATCCGGAAACTCCGGGTATTACATACATCTGACCATCTGGACGAAGCCGTGGCGGCACGCACAGAGTTGCAGGCACGTATCCTGGGAAGCGGTACTGAGCAAAGGGAGGTGCTGACAATCGGGACTCACACCTACGAGAGTCCTGAACACGGAACGGTCAGACGAAAAATGGATGGACGACAGATCATCCTTGACATCCTGCGAACACATGGCAAAAATATGTCCATCGATGAACTGCGACGGCAGGCACAGGAGAGGAACATAAGGAGAGAGAATATTGAAAATGTTATTGAAAAACTACTTGCTGCAGGGGAAATCTACGCTCCCATCCCCGAACATGTCCAGATCGTGTGAACCCAGGATCGATGAATACATGTGGGTACCTAAACCATCCAACCGTCTGAGAACTCCAGTATGCTCGCAAAATATATCTAAAAAGAACACATAATTAGATGGTTCAAAGGATTTCATATTTACATGACCAATACTTATCCATTAACGACCAGGTGAAACATGTCTGAAAGTACCCTCGATATCGTAGAACTGTTACTGACAGCACATATATACAACCGACACTCAGAAATGGATGTCAACGATCTTCCAAAGAGCATACGGAAGAACTACTGGAGCCGGCAACACAGAATTGTTCCAAAACCCATCCATGTATTCCCTTTAGATGTAGAAAAATTATACGATCTTGCCGAAGTAAAAGCAACTGCACATTCTCTCCCCTTTGTGGACATTGATGGGATCAACTATGAGCTCAAACTCACATCCTTTGATGTTGCTGTTGAATGGTTCGAAAAACAGGACCAATCCCCACAGCGTATAGAGATGAACCCGGTACTTGCATTCTATTTTGAAATGAAGAGAGAGAACAGCGAGGCAGATTATAAACGTGCAAGAGCCCTTACCAGACCAAAAGAAGTTGATCGGGAATGGATCGAATCCCTCATAGAGGTGATCGATAAGGAAGTGGGTGGGCAGGATCTGCTCAAACTGGCCAAGATCATAGCACCCGAGGATGTCAGACAGAACCTCAGCGATCTTATACTGACCCAAGAACAGGAATCAGAGATCGAGAAGATCGAGAAGGCCATACAGTACCGCGAATATTTGAAGAGCATTGGCCTGTATGATGTAGGAAAGGTCCTGATGGTAGGACCTCCTGGAACAGGGAAGACCTCCGTTGCCAGTGCCCTGTCAGAGAAACTCGCGATCCCATTTGTGGAGGTCAAACTGTCCATGGTGACAGACCAGTACCTGGGAGAAACAGCAAAGAATATCGACCGTGTGTTCGAGCTTGCCAAGAAACTCAATCCATGTATACTGTTCATTGATGAGTTTGATTTTGTAGCTAAGACACGGGCCTCGGATGAGCATGCTGCTCTCAAACGTGCGGTCAACACCCTGCTCAAGGCCATCGATGACATCAGCCTCACCAATGATGGAGTACTCCTGATCGCTGCTACGAACCACCCCGAGATGCTGGACTCCGCTGCCTGGAGACGGTTCGATGAGATCATGGACTTTCCGTTACCTGACATGGATATGCGGAAAAAGATACTGGACATCATTACACGCAAGATTGCGTGTGATCTTGACACCACCGAGATCGCATCCCTGACCGAGGACTACACCGGATCAGACCTGCGAATTGTGATCCGTGAGAGCGTACTGAGCGCCCTTCTTGAGGAGAGAAAGAAACTCACCCAGCAGGATCTGATCAAAGCCATCGATAGCTTTAACAAGCGAGCTGTGATTAAGTCCGACAAATACATGCATAGCATTATTTAACAACACGGAACAAACATGAAAATAACGCTCCTGGGAACCGGGGATGCCCCCGGTACACCCATCATCGGTTGCAATTGCCCCACGTGTACTGTTGCCAGTAACGGGGGACGAAGCAATCGATTGCGTTTTTCCGTGCTTGTCGAATCCGATAAAGGCGCAGTGCTCATTGATACA
>CAYRGB010000239.1:0-2091 GCA_964423715.1 uncultured Methanosarcinales archaeon
CTGAAAGCGTCGCCATCGACACATTGAACGGCAAACTGATACGGGATGTTAATCCCGGGGAAGTTGTGGCCTTTGGTAGCAAAGGGATTGAGAGTTATCAGATCTACAAAAGTACCAAACCTGCACATTGCGTATTTGAATACATATATTTCGCCAGACCGGATTCGACCATCGATGGAAAGCTGGTCTATAAGGTTCGGGAGAGGATCGGGAAAGAGCTCTCCCGTGAACATCCCGTCAACGCGGATATCGTCTCCCCTGTACCTGACTCAGGAATCACTTCCGCCATTGGATATTCCAACGAGTCAGATATCAAATATAGAGAAGGATTGATGAAGAACCGTTATATCGGACGTACCTTTATCCTTCCTGGCCAAGAACTGCGAGAGACCGCCGTGCGTCTCAAGATGAACACCATATCCGCTAACCTCCGGGGAAAGAAAGTGATCCTTGTTGATGACAGTATCGTACGCGGTACTACCTCACGGAAGATCATCAACATGGTACGCGCTGCCGGTGCACTGGAAGTACATGCACGTATAGGGAGCCCACCCATAAAAGCACCCTGTTACCTTGGTATCGACATGCCCACACGCGATGAACTGATCGCAGCCAATAAGACCAATGACGAGATCAAGGAAACGATCAATGCCGACTCCATCGGATATCTCAGTATCGACGGACTTATAAAAGCCATTGGGATCGATCGGGACAACCTGTGTATGGGATGTCTGACAGGCATCTATCCTGTCAAGATACCAGGAGAAGAATGCCACTGTAATCAGTTGAAGTTGAATGACTTCTAACGCTTTTGTACATACGTCCCTATATAGCTCTCTGCATACCGTCCAGCACGCATCCCACCATATCCGATAACGGTTCCAATAAGTGCTCCTGCGATCACATCACATGGATAGTGTACTCCTACGAACATACGGCTTATACTGACAAGGACCATGAGGATCCAGATGGCAGACCTGAGTTTTCCACTGACCAGCGGGTGCAGGAACATTGCTGATGCGAACGAGAGAGCGGCATGTCCACTCGGCATGGAATACCCGAATGCTTCAACCAGGACACGCACGTCCTCGGGCCTGGGGAACATTAGATATAACTTGAGGAATACCACGATCAGCCATGTGATGAACAGGATAGCACCATATGAAATAGCAACGTTCTTCCCATTGAACCAGAATAGCAGAACACCGATCACCACCCATAGATAGAGGTTCCCCACTACCGACAGGGCGATCATCAGTGGATCAAGGAACGAACAGGAGTTCAATACCTGCAGTACCTGGACATCCATGTCACATAAAGGCATAGATAAACAGACAACAGGCAAGTATAAGCATTTTTGCACTTCTCTCCACAGATCGTTATACCATACCTGTGAGACATTACCATAAACATTATGAACTTTCGTTAGAACTGGATGGACACAGTTCGCTCACCATACACTCCATGCATCTGGGCCTCCGTGCCGGGCAGACCTTCCTGCCGTGCAGGATCAGTGTCATTGAAAGGTCCTCCCAGTCCTCCTGCCTGGCAAGAGCCATGAGATCCTTTTCGATCTTCACAGGATCGGTGTGCTCTGTGAGACCAAGCCGTTTGGATAGTCTCTTTACATGAGTATCAACGGCAATACCGTCCATCACACTATATCCTCTGGCAAGGACGATGTTCGCGGTTTTCCTGGCAACACCTGGCAGGGTGAGCAACTCCTCCATGGTATCAGGTACTCTGGAATCAAAATTGGAGATGATGATCTGTGCACTCCTCCTGATATTCTTCGCCTTGTTGCGGTAGAAGCCTGTGGAATATACCTCTTTTTCAAGCTCCTCAGGATCAGCACTTGCAAAATCCCCCACATTCCTGTATTTCCTGAACAGGGATTCGGTCACCCTGTTCACCTGTGCATCAGTACACTGTGCCGAGAGGACAGTTGCCACAAGGAGCTCCAGAACATTGTTGTAATGCAATGTAGGAGTAGGATGTGGATATTCCTTTTGCAGGATGGACCAGATCCTGTTGAAGTTGTGGGTATTGTTTATCATGTAACAGTCTTTTTCAGGAATGAATATAAACGTT
>CAYRGB010000240.1:0-2084 GCA_964423715.1 uncultured Methanosarcinales archaeon
TTATTGGTTTCGAATGGCAACATTATTATATAGGGATTACAATTAGTTCATTCTTCAAACCATTCATAAAATGAACTATACGTTATTCACATCATATACAAAACACTATACACATCTTAAATCACCATAACTCGTTGAAATTTAATATCAATTATCCAGTATTCTTATAATTTACAGGAAGGTCAACAACATGAAAGAGGACAAAGGGAAAACAATCGCTCTTCTACATATGGAAATGAGCAACCTGTCTCAAAAGATAATGAACGATGTAGGCGAGAACGTCGCCTGCGAAAAGGGGGAGCAACATCTTCATTTTAAGAATCGCAATCTTTCCTTCGTGGTCATTGCAAGAGAACAAAAGATCATGCCTTCCACCCTTGCAAAATATCTCGATCTGCGAAGGAGCAGTGTGACCAGCATCATCAATTATCTCGAGGGGTCCGGATTTGTGTGCAGGGAGACAGATCCTGACGACAGGAGAATAACATGGATCTCCCTAACCAATGCAGGTAAGCAGTACTACAATATGTTGGAGGAGCATATTGGAAAAGTGGCGGGAGAATTTCTCGTCGATCTGGATGAACAGGAAATCGACGACCTGCTGATCTGCTTGAAAAGGATCGTTGAGATCGAGCGAAAGATCGCGGCAGTAGACTATTCATCACATAACACCGGGACGTGCTGTCATGATGTGATCTCTGGTATGGAACAGGTCTGCAAGGAGAGATGACCATAACGAACAGGTTTGAAAAACTGGGTATTTTCATTGAGGACAATGCCATTCCTATTCTGATCATTGCACTTCTTCTCATATTTGTAGCAATTGGAGGTGCCCAGCAGATCGAGATGAAATCCGGCACGGATACCTTTGTTGAGAAAACATCCCAATTGTATCAGGATTACGATCACCTGTACCTGAATCTGTTCGGTAAGGAATCCATTGTTGTCATTGTGGAAGGTAACGATGTACGTAACGCCGAAGTTCTCGAGGCCATTGATCGCTTAGAGCATATGGCCGCACCGATCCCAAATGTTGTGAAGACGTCAAGTGCCGCTTCAGTGATCAAGAATGTGAACTACCAGATGACAGGTCGCTCTATCATTCCTTCCAGGGAAGATGACATTCAACAATTGGCGGCTTCATACGTGCCAGAATATCTTTTACCAGATGAGACGCATACTCTGGTATTTGTGAAAATGACAGGCGCCGTCACCGATAGCCAGAAGCAGGAAGTCCTGCGCGAGTTGAACTCGGCTGTTGAGATGTCTGCTTTTCCTCCAGATTACAATATCATTGTCACAGGAGATCCTGCTTTCTTGATCTCCATGAACGAGGAGATGATGTCGAGCATGAGTGTGTTGATCATGTTCTCAATGATCCTGATGGTCTTTGTGCTCTATCTGGTCTTCAAACATGTTAGGTGGAGGCTCATGCCCCTCGCAATTGTGCTTCTGGGGATCATATACACATTCGGTGCAATGGGGTACCTCAAAATTCCAATGACAATGGTCTCCACAGCAGCATTCCCGGTGCTGATCGGTCTTGGTATCGATTATGCAATACAGTTCCATAATCGAATAGAGGAGGAACTGGATCGCGGAGATTCACCGGCAGAGGCGGTGGTGGATACTATCAAACACACGGGCCCCGCGGTGCTTATTGCATTGATCATAACCGCGCTGGGATTCATATCATTATCCATATCTCCTGTACCGATGATACAGGATTTCTCAAAGCTGCTTATCATCGGGATCGTGATGTGCTTTTTATCCTCTTTATTTGTTGGTGTCCCGGTCATCTATTATCTGGATTCCCTACGCAAGAAGCGGGCTCAACGAATGGAACATATGGTAAGTATACTCGATTTGCCTTTTCTGCGCAACTTCTTCCAGGCAGATGTAAGGAATAGGGATGCAGGGGATTCAGATGCAGGATCGAAGCAGGATCCAGATATTATTGGACATCTCATACATGCTACTACCACCTTTACTCTCAAGCATCCGGCAGTATTATTGGTAATTGCATCGGTGCTCTGTGCCGGTGGACTCTATGTCGATTCTTTCGTTCCCATTGAGACCGATGT
>CAYRGB010000241.1:0-2079 GCA_964423715.1 uncultured Methanosarcinales archaeon
GCACTCAGGGCATCCAGGCATGAGAGAGGGTTTTCCCTTGTAGCCCTGGCAGGATATACCAATGCAGGTAAGAGCACGCTCTTTCGGACACTGGTCCATGAAGATGTTCCGGTCGAGAACATGCTGTTCACCACCCTTATACCCACAACCCGTTCACTAACTATCAACAAACGCCGCATGCTGCTCACCGATACCGTGGGTTTCATCGAAGATCTCCCTCACTGGATGGTGGATGCTTTCAGGTCGACCCTTGAAGGGGTCTTTCTCGCCGACGTGATACTGCTGGTTGTCGATATCAGTGAACCAGCACATATAATTCGAAAAAAACTTACAACATGTCACGACATCTTCTGGGAACAACTTGAGAGTGCATCCATAATCACTGTCCTTAATAAGGCGGACATGATCAGCGAGGAACAGCTTCAGCGGCGTCTTGAGCAAATAGGCTATCTCGCCCCGAATCCAGTGGTGGTCTCTGCAAAAGCATCTTCTGGCATCGATGCTCTCAAAGAGACGATATTCCACAAGCTACCTACATGGGAATATCTGCGGCTATCACTGCCAATGTCAGAGGAAGGAATGTCTGTGGTTTCATGGCTATTCGACGAGGGTATCGTTCACAATATCGATTATGGCGATACCATTGTGATGGATATAGAAGCTCGCCATGAGATCATCAGCAGAGCAGGATCACTGGAGCAGGATATGTGGGCTTCATCCTCTTTCCCTTGAGGGACATGGTTGCAAGCACAAGTACTCCACATATCGGTAAAAATATGTATCCTTTTACAAAGCATCAACTATTTATCAAAAAAGTGTCTGTTTGCTCGCATGGGTTGGTACGTTGTAAATGCTGTCGGTAAAGCGATCGAACGAACAAGAACATGTCTATTCGAACCGTTCGATCTCTGGAAATGGATGAAGCTTGTCATCATCGTAATGCTTATCGGCGGGGGAAGCAGTTTCAATGGTGGAGGAGGTGGTAATTCTTTAGACGATATCACACTCCAGGATCCAGGTGCAACTGACAGCTTCACAGAAGCTTTAGGAGAATCTATTGATAAGCTCCAAACTGGACCGGGACTGGAGTTGATCATTGGCATTATCCTGCTCATACTAATCCTGATATTGTTCTTTTCCTACATTTCCAGTGTCATGGAATTCGTATTTGTTGACTCGCTTGTGAGCAACGATGTCAGGTTCTGGGAATATTTCCGCAGATACCTGGGGAAAGGACTGGGATTGTTTGTGTTCAGGCTTTTGGTGTTTGTTGTATTGCTTTCTTTAATAGCATTGATGGCCCTTTCTTTTGTAATCCCCTTGATAGGTTCTTCATGGGATACTTTTCCTGATGCTATTATGAGCAATATTGTTTCTTTTATACTCTTATTAATTGGCATAATTCTCATAGCCGCAATAATTGGTGGAATTATAGGCTCGTTCATCAATCTTTCAATACCTGTTGCCATCTATACTGAAACAGGCATTTTCCGGGCATTTGCGAACGTATTCGGACAATTCAGAAAAAACTGGCAACAATTCCTTGTTTACTGGATAGGCAGGTTCTTTTTGGGTTTGGCCGTTGGGATCGCGGTCGGTATCATTCTGTTGATAACAATAATTTTAGCCGGGTTCTTCATCTTGCTTGCAGACCTGCTTATTTACTTTACCATATCAGCCCTCCTGTCCGGTTCAGACACCCTGGTCTGGATAGTCCTCGTTCCAATGATTGTTATACAGGCAATTCTTTTCATTGTTTCGCTTGCCGTTATAGCCATGCCTGCAAGGGTTTTCCTGAAATACCACATGCTCACCTTCCTGCAACAATGGTATCCTGATACAGAAATACCCATGTTTGATATGCAACAGATCAATGAGAACGTGGGATCAGTTACAGAAACATGATTTCCAAATATTTATTAAGCCCGGGGACATCATGATCAGCATGCGTTTTGATCTTCATGTCCACTCATGCTTTTCAAAGGATAGTGATGCAGACCCGGATTCGATCCTGGAATGGGCACAGCGCAATGATCTGGATGGTATCGCGATCTGTGACCATGACACTGTTGAAGGGGG
>CAYRGB010000242.1:0-2077 GCA_964423715.1 uncultured Methanosarcinales archaeon
ATGAAATATAAATGTATTGACAATTAAATGGGTTTTCAAAATTCTCATATAAACGATTCCAATCTGGTCCGGGCAAAAAGCTATTATGCATCTATTGAGTTACAATGTTTGGAGATATTGATGAACAGGGATATGCTTTTGTGGGATGAGACGTTGTTCAGAGAACCGGGCGTACTTGAACTTGATCATATGCCCGAACAGTTCCTGCATCGTGAAACACAGTTGCAGTCACTGTTATATAGCATGAAACCGGCAATACGGGGTATGAGGCCGGTCAATTGCATGTTGAGTGGACCTCCCGGTACAGGTAAGACCACGGCTGTGATGAAAGTGTTCGATATGATGAAAGACCATTCCAACAACGTGGTATTTGTGAAGATCAACTGTCAGATGGACTCTACCAGGTTCGCAGTGATCTCAAGGATATATCGAAAATTGTTCAATATTGATCCTCCCTCTTCAGGAGTAGCATTCAGGAAACTGTTCGAAAAGATTGTGACACGCCTGGTAGAACAGGAAAAGGTCCTTGTTGTGTGTCTTGATGATATCAATTATCTGTTTCATGAGGGCCATGCGGATGAGGTGATGTATTCTATGCTGCGGGCCCACGAACAATACCCGGGTACTAGGATCGGCGTTATAGCTATTGTGAGTGATACAGGCAAGCTCTACAGTTTTGATCCGAAGGTCAGTTCAGTGTTCCTTCCCGAAGATATCGATTTTCCGAGGTATAGCTATGGTGAGTTGCAGGACATCATCTCCACACGGGTACGTCTGGCTTTCTACCCGGATGTGGTATCTTATGAGGTGCGGGACCGGATCGTTGAGCATGTGGATCTGACCGGGGATCTGCGACTTGGTATCGATCTGCTGAAACGCTCGGGATTGAATGCCGAACGCCGCGCCAGTCGGAGTATATCCATTGCGGATGTTGAGAAAGCGTACGAGTCATCAAGGTTGTTACACCTGCACCGCAGTATCATGTCATTGACATCTGATGAACGGACACTTCTTGAACTGATAGCAAAGGGCAACGATCCCAGGACAGGCGAGCTTTACAGCTCGTTCCATGAGATCACTGGTCTTGGTTACACGCGATTCTATGACATGGTGAATAAACTTGATGCTGCTCAGTATATCGATGCGTCGTTCTCTGGCAAGGGGACGCGGGGACGTACCCGTATCCTCAAACCCAGATATCTACCGGAGGATATACTTCGGTGTCTTGAGGGGTGAGAATATGGAGACGCGTGCAAAGGTCTGGTTGACGCAGGATGGAATGCCCATCATGGGTGCGGGTAAGGTTGCTCTTTTGAGAACCATTGATGAAGAGCGCTCTTTGCAAAAGGCCTGCAAGAAAATGGATATCTCTTATAAGCATGCATGGCTCATCCTGAAAAAGATCAACGAGCGTGTTGGACATGATGTTGTGAGAACTGTCAGGGGTGGCAGGGAGCAGGGTACGTTCCTGACCGAACATGGGAAGCAGCTTATTGAGGAATACGAGAGGAGTGAACAGTATCTCTCCGGGATCGTTGGTGATGATACTGCCTGGGAGAACATCGGTTTTCGTATTACGGCACGCAACAAGATCCTCGGAGAGGTCGTCGGTGTTGATAAAGGTGACGTGGCCTCAAAGGTGAGGATTGCGATCCAGCCCACGATCCTCACATCACTGGTGACTGCGGAGGCAGTGGATGCACTGGATATCAAAGAGGGTGATGAGGTCTTTGCGATCATCAAGTCTACAGATGTCCTTATTGGAAAACCTGTGGACGGTACTGTCGATACTGTGGATTGATGCTGATCTGGATATATGGGTTTTTGGTGAGTAGTACCTTAGAACCCAGGGTCTGCCGGGAAACAGTTTGATGATCAAGATGATGGATTGAAAAAAAGATTGCGCAGTGATGCACTGCGCAGATATACTATTTTGCTATATTTTCGAATTACATTCCCATGCCAGGTGGCATTCCGCCCATGCCGGGTGGCATCTCGCCTTCTGCACCGGCTGGAGGGTTGGAAGATGCAATGACATCATCGATCCTAAGGATCATCACGGATGCCTCTGCGGCAG
>CAYRGB010000243.1:0-1972 GCA_964423715.1 uncultured Methanosarcinales archaeon
TCTCACTGGCCGGTGCCCCATAGTATTTTCCTCGAATGATCGTTTTGATGCTCCAAATATCATAGTTCTTGAGATATTCAGTGATCAGGTAGTTAAGCTCGCCTTCAGATATATCGATCAATTTGGTGAATGTATCTGCGAGGTTTTTGTTTAAAGCATGTTCGATCAGATCAATGCCATCATATCTTCTAGCGAGTTCATCCACTTCGTCTTTATACTGTGACTCTTCTATGATACGGGTAATCTCATCCAGATCCATATTCATGAGTCGTGGGTATATGTCTTTCGGAAGAAGCTTACTTTTCATCGCACGAACACGTGCAGTTACATACGCATAGTTGGAACTACCACCACTCTGCGTAGGACTACCGCCTCTCCTAAATTTCTGCAAAAGCCCCATTTTGATATCACCCGAACAAGATGTCTGAGGTCTGTTTCAATGATTGCTCATTCACACGTTGCAGGATTATATCATAGGTATAATCCAACCGAATGGTGCTATCTTCATTCTCGATCACAACTCCTCCAATACAATCAATGTTGCCAGCATAATCAAGTGAAGACAGTTTCCTGACAAATTCTTCCGAATCCTTGTTGGAATATATCTTAGTTCCAATGCTCTCGTTCTTCTCAATTATACTCTTTAAGAGTTCTTCTTGTTTAGAATCTGGCAGTGTTACAATTGTTTCCAAGGCTTTGTTATATACTTTGTCAAGTACTTCTTTACGTGCATTGAGCATTGTGCGTTTGACTTCCAGATTTGCACTGGAGGTCTCCTGTCTACGCAGACGTGCGATATCCTCGTCAGCCTTTACAAGACGATCTCCCTTGATCTTCTTTGCGTTTAGTCTCGCATCTTCAAGTATCTGTGATACTTCAGATTCGGAATCCACATTCACATTGGAAACTTCCGTCTGTGCGACATCCAGGATGTCCTTAATAACTGTTTCAAGTCCCATGCTCTCACACCTTTACATAATGTTTTAAGAGCGGAATTGCTCTTAAAATAGTTTAGCTGATGATCAACAGAGCAACTACCAGTCCAAAGATAACGATGGTTTCTGGGATCACAGTCATGATCAATCCTTTACCAAACATCTCTTCATTCTCGGCCATTGCACCTACTGCAGCAGCACCGATATCTTTTTCTGCGATACCGGATGCAAGTCCTGCGAGTCCAACTGCAAGCCCTGCGCCCACTGCTTTCAACCCTGCGGGGTCCATCATCATTATTTCTTCTCCTACCATAAATTCATTCCTCCGTATATTTTCTTATATATCCAAATGGATTGTACTTTCTGCCCCCGCCTTCATAGAATTTTGTAAAGAATTCGACATACTGCAACCTGAGCGAGTGTAATCCAGGGGCAATTATACTCAGGATTGTGTTTAATGCATGTCCAAATATAAATACAATTATTGCAAAGATCGTCATGGTGATCCCGCCACTTGACATGATCCTTTCAAATGCTATGAGATTGACAGTCGATGCAATATAAATGGAAGATAATCCTACAGCTATTAATCGTGTGTATGAAAGGGAATTGCTCAATAGGCTTGGCAATTCGATCGGACCTTTAATGCCTTCGCCTTTGACAAGCATTATAAATCCGCCAATGAATACCACAACACCAATTGCAATATGGATATAACCAAGATAGCCAAGTACTATCAGGACAATACCGATCTCTTCGATCAACCAGCTACCCTTTTCAAGCATAGCTGCGGTAATGCCATGTTTTCTGTTCTCGTTAATGAACCCTAATATGTAGCCCATGTTAATGTGGACCACTCCGATCAGGGTCGTCAGAACGATGAGTGTCATAACAAGGTGTGTCCGGTGTATTGGATAGGTAACCATTTCCCCGCCTATGGGGGATGGGAAGAGATTAACGGTCTCGAATCCCGCGATCAGGCCGGCTTCGACACCATGTGCTGTATAGACGCTTGCAAGTGAGAATCCCAGAAACTC
>CAYRGB010000244.1:0-1965 GCA_964423715.1 uncultured Methanosarcinales archaeon
GTATTCAGGGACCTCTGGGACATCATGCTTAAAGGCGGTTCGGGTTGGCAACAGTTTTGGTTCACCCGTCTCACTGGGTGTGATGATGCTGATCATGACAACGAACATCAAGGAACCCACTGGCAGAACTGCATAGATGATCGCATAGACCATGACCTCCGAACCAGATCCCATTACTACCATCATAACGCCCATGATGATCACAAACAGCGGGCCTGCAACAAACGCCGTGACGTATGATTCGGCAAGCAGCGCAAGGGTTTCCAAAAACCCCTTCTGATCTACGATCGTCTTTTGCAGATAGTATTCGGATTTATCCTGAAAATACCTTGAGATATCCCCGCCACTATCGATGATCGTCAGAAGATTATACATAAGATCCTGGAACCGATCGGATGGCGTAGTTTCGCTTATGTTGGCAAGAGCAGTGCGCAGGTCATGTCCAAAATAATCCATGTCCCGTACGATCGAATCGATCTCCTTTGAGACCTCTCCATAGGTATCTTCCGAGTGGGCCAGTGATCGGAATACTTCTATGATGTTCATACCCCCTTTGCTCAATGCATACATGAATGTCACAGCATAAGGCAGTTGCATATCGATATTGTTCTTTCGTTCTCCTGCCCGGAAAGCTGGATATAACATGAAGATTGTATAGGTGATACCTCCAAGGAACACTGCCAGGAATACCACGATAAAAACAGCAATGAATATCTCCTTGAAATCAAGTATCCATGCCATGGAGGAACTGAATTGAAGTTTCGTGATATTCTCAGGTAAGCCTATTATACCTACAATGAAGTAAGATACGAACAGGCCCAGTATTCCACCGAACAAGCCGCAAAAAATGGAATAAAAAATTGTATTCGAGATATACATTTCATAGGATGTTGGGATGCGTGCCTGCTTTAACTTACGTTTAAGCGACGAATATTTTTCTTCTCGTATTTTTATTCGATCCCCCAATAACATGAATGGGATCTTCTTGGAAAGATTTAACAGGATACCTGAGTGTTCCTTAATCGAACTTCCTGTGGTATAACTAGAATATTTTCCCTGTTTTCTTACCTTTTTCCAGAGATCGGTAAGTTTTTCATTCAATCTTGTTTTTTTCAGAACAATGGTGTAAATAGATTCCGTAGAACTCCCATTTTCTGCTATTCTTGTAAATTCGATATCATTTGTAGTCTCTTCCTCAACCATATCTGGATGTTGCACTCTTTGTGAAATGGTACCTCCTCCATCTTTATCGGCTTTAGTACCAGAGCCCCCTACATCTGCAGGGTCTGTTCCAGGCTTGGTGGTTTGCGTCACTCTATCACATCAGGAAGTTTACTCTATTAGATTAAGTTTCTTAAGGAGTTTTTCAGGGGTTGCCTGATAGGCATTGATGATCATGGATATTTCTTTGAAATCAGTAACATTGTTGTTGATCATATACTCCAGTACCTGCTGCCGATGTTTTAGTTCTCTGTTGATGTCCTGTGGTCCCCATCCTCTGCGCATACGTATGTCCACTAGTGCTTTTGATTCTCCTGTGCGGTGGAAGGTATCGGTGTTTGAGTCCCAGGCAAAGATATCGTTCGTTTGTATATTGCGTGTATTTGGATCAATATCAATGATCTCCACAAGCTTAAGGTTACGTCGAACACGTTTACCGTGTGAATAGGTCTGTGCCTGGATGCTTATTATATCCAGTGCCTGGATCATATTACGTGGGACGCTTATCGGTGGGTTCTCCAATCGGTGTATTGCTGAAGCTACTGAATCAGCGTGCATGGTAGAGAAGGTAGTGTGTCCTGTTGACATTGCCTGGAACAGTGTTAATGCTTCCTTACCTCGCACCTCACCCACAAGAAGGTATTCCGGACGCTGCCTGAGTGCTGCTTTTAACAGATCATACATATCAACTGCGCCACGTTCATCGGCGGTGAAAGTATCTCTGGTAACGCCCGGTATCCAGTT
>CAYRGB010000245.1:0-1964 GCA_964423715.1 uncultured Methanosarcinales archaeon
ACTTCATAGTATCCAATACCTGAAAGGATCGCACTGCCGTTGCCCTCGTCTCTGAGCGTGATGTCCTCACCATGGACCATGACCGTCAGGCGTGAACCGGAAATTGTCACATCACCATTGAAGTCAATATACACCTGAGAGGGATTTGCAACGTCAGAACCACTATTTGTATCTACCTGAATATGATCTCCATTGATATCTATCTGGGCATCGCCTGCAAGGTCCTTGATCACAAGCTTTGCATTGGACGCTGTAATGCTGACGTTAATGTCACCCGACAACACAGCTGTACCATTACCTTCAGCTACCAGACTACCAGTATCCGCAAGTTTCACGAATCCCTGTCGGTGATCCGTGAGTTCCCTCAGGATATCTCTCAGGACATCATTCGCTTCCTTGATCACACTGTGGGTTTTGCTAAGATAACCTGGTGCTTCACCGGTTCCTTCCTCATATGCTTCCAGAACAAGTTCTTTATTCCTCTCTACTTCCTTGATCAATTCATTATATCGATCAAGCATATCTTCGAGATCAGAGGTATCCTCACCTGCCGAATCCAGACGTTGGACCTCATCTGTGATACGAGTGGAGATGGTCTCTGATTTTGCAAGATAACTGTCGATATTACCTACGATATGATGAGCCCTGAACTGGTTCATGTTGTCACTGGCATCCCTCCATATCTCACGTATCGACCTTGAGACCTCTGCAAGTTCCTTGCGTGACTGGGCAGCATCCGCATTCTCTTGTTCCTGCTCAAGTTTAGATATATAATCCCCAATCACGCCAGACTCTTCGGAATCCTCGTCAAGGTTCTCCTGGAGATCGGTCAGGCGTGTGATCATATAACCAATGGTACTATTCAGGTAGGTCTTGCCGATATCAAGCATCTCATCCGAATTGGCAGAGAGAGTCCCATTCTGCAACCTGTCCTTTGCACGCAACAGGTCATTCTTTGCTGCCATGTAGTTCGCACGAGATAGTTCCGGTCGGACCTGCCGATCCTGTGCGGCACGTACCACATTCATATTGGTGTTCTGCACCGCAACCCCCGCGGACGTATTTATCTTTGCCATTACCTGGGCCTGTACCCTTTCTGTGGTATTATTCAGAAAAACTGCGTTAGTTTGTACCATTGCATTCCCATTTGCAGCGCTGTTATCCCAGGAAGCAGCTTGTACTCCCGTGGAGAAGATGCTGACGAGCATCAGAGCGACTGCAAAATGCGCAAACGATCTAAATCCTATCCTGTGCATATTTAGTTCCTCCATATTATTATATTTACACATGTACTGAGAAGGGATTCGAATATAAGCATACTTTCGTGACAGATTTGAAGATGGTTACACTTAAGCACTATTAAGCTTTATTTTTTGTTATAACGCTTCAAAAGTGAATAAAAATAAAAATAAATACAAATAGATGCTTTATTATAAAAAATACTCCAATAGACCACTTATAACTGAACATACCCGGAAGTTGGCTCATCGTTGAGCCATCATCTGTCAATGGACCGACAAAGAATATATGCATGCAGTCAATTAATATCATTGCATGGATGCTAGAGATATCCCCAAAATGACCATTTGTACCCTTGCACTCCTGTTAATGGTCACCCCGGCATTCGCAGCCGATGCCGCGACTGTACACGGGGCAGTCTACGAGTGGTATACGTTCGAGCCGATGGATAATGTACTTATCGAGGTGAACTCCACTCCTTCGCAATCCATGGTTGCAAAACACGGGATATATTCCCTGAAACTTGGGACAGGGGACTACCTGATCACAGCAAAGAATTATCAGAACAGCATGCTTACAGCCTATACAGAGGAAGAGATCAGCATCATTGATGATGGCGACTATATTCTGGATCTCCTGCTCCTTCCAACATACGACGAGGACGAAACGGAGAGCAATGATCTTGAACAGATGACCGAATCCTTTGAAGAAGATGCCCCCGTCCT
>CAYRGB010000246.1:0-1948 GCA_964423715.1 uncultured Methanosarcinales archaeon
TCCCATCGCTGTCAGATGCATATACGACCTCTATCAGGCACTTGATATTCCTATCATCGGGGTCGGCGGTGTATCAACATGGCAGGACGGTGTGGAACTGGTCATGGCAGGCGCATCGGCGGTGCAGATCGGTTCAGCAGTAGTGGATTCCCCGGACGTGTTCAGGCATGTTGCACATGGTATTGAGATTTACCTTGATGAGAATGGTCATTCAGGGATAAAAAATATAATAGGAATTGCACATGAGATGATCTGATGCGGCCAATAGATGCAAGAATTGTCAAAACAACACAGGAAACTTCTTCAACCCGGACGTTCTTCTTTGATGTCTCGTTCGATGATGCACAACCCGGACAGTTCGTCATGGTATGGGCACGCGGATTGGATGAGGTTCCCATGACCCTTTCATATGCCAATGCCATAACCGTGCAGAAGGCGGGGGATTGCACATCCCACATCGTTGAACTGTCCGAGGGCGACTCGTTGGGTATCCGTGGTCCTTTTGGAAATGGATTCACACTACCTGCAAAAGATGACAGGGTAATGGTCGTAGCAGGTGGAGTGGGCTCAGCTCCTCTTGCCCCGCTGGCAGACCGTGCCACATCGATCGGTGCGAGTGTGGTGAGTGTATTGGGTGCCAGGAACCGCGATGAACTGATATTCGAGGAACGATTCTCACAGGCAGGCGAGGTACACGTCACAACAGATGATGGTTCGGCAGGACGATGCGGTTTCGTGACTGACCAGTTGTTTGACATGGACGTGGCGACGTTTGACCACATTTATGTATGTGGTCCTGAGATCATGATGTATAAGGTCTTCGGGATCCTCAAGGACAAACAGGTCCATGGTCATGCAGAGTTCAGTCTACACAGGTATTTCAAATGTGGGATCGGTGTGTGCGGAGCCTGTTGCATGGATCCGACAGGTCTGCGGGTGTGCAAGGACGGTCCCGTATTCAATGGCCTGCAGCTTGAGAACTCAGAATTTGGGAAATATAAAAGAAGTGCGAGTGGGCAGAGAGCCGGTATTTGAATCGTGTCCGGCATCCGGTCTAACTTATTGATATATATGTCCATTGTCCTGGATATCGCAGAACAGCACTTCTTCTTGGACCTAAAGCTGATCGCCCTTTATTCCATTTGCGGCTGCTACACCCAGTATAGAAATGTTAAGTAAAAAAATGAAGATTAATATAATTGTCATCGTTCAAAACGTTTGTGTCATATATTCACTCCTCTAATCTCCATGGTCCAGAAGCCAACTGTAACATAGATTGTCCATGCCTGTTTTGATTACTGAAAAGATGGCTAGTATTAAATCTATATATACATGCATATGGTTTATATGGTCACAGATATGCAATTATATATATTCATTTTATTCTCATCCCCTCCTCCCGACGTTATCAAACATCGGAATGATGATCATATCGGAGTGTCTTTAGTTCCAGATATCCTTACGTTCATACTACATTTATACAAAATGCACAATGTAAGTGGCTCATCAATGTCGGATAGACAAACAATTTATACCATTCTTTCATGTATTGGTCATATACGATTGGTTTGATCGCGGGTATACCCAAGGGATGGCTGGCCATGTTATGATGGGTACCAAGTGGATAATAATAGTCATTTTACGTGACACAACAGAGGATATAATATCATGATAGGACGATTCAAACACGGCGATGAGATCTTCTATGGGAATGTATACGATGGTCGGGTCAGTTCCTCAGAAAATGGCAATATGAGATCGTTCGAGTTATCACAACTGGAGGTACTGCCGCCCACAACCCCTTCCAAGATCGTGTGCGTGGGGCTGAACTACAGGGACCATGCCCGGGAGCTGGATATGCCCATTCCGAAAGAGCCTGTGATTTTCATCAAACCACCTTCCACTGTAGTCGGACACGGGGGTAGGATCGTATACCCGGATTGTAGCA
>CAYRGB010000247.1:0-1941 GCA_964423715.1 uncultured Methanosarcinales archaeon
TATACAAAAAATGAAAGTAATGCTCCGATGGGGATTCGAACCCCAGTCACAGGAGTGAGAGTCCTGTATGATTGGCCGTGCTACACTATCGGAGCTTTTCGCTGCTGCTGATGCAGGCACCAAAAGCAGCTTATTTCATATAAAACTTTCGTCATGGAAATGTAGATGGTGCAACCCATTCACACAAACATTCCGGTAGGCGTATCCGTTTCTTCGTCGGACACCACTTTCTCGAAAGCCTCCAGCAGATCTTTCATCGTAACCTCCTCACCCCGTCGCCGGAGGACGAACATCCCTGCCTCCTTGATGATGACCTTCAGATCGGCACCGCTCAGACCGTCCGCCATACTTGCAAGCTTCTGGAAGTCAATATCCTCAGCCATGTTCATATCTCTGGCATGGATATTCAGGATATCGAAACGTGCCTTCTCATCTGGCAGAGGGACATCGATCACACGATCGAACCTACCAGGTCTTAATAGAGCCGGATCCAGCAGGTCGATCCTGTTGGTTGCCGCCATTATCTTCACATCCCCACTCGGGTTGAACCCATCCATCTCGGCCAGCAACTGCAACATTGTTCTGTTGACCTCTGCAGAACCCGTTGTTCCATCATGCGTACGCAATCCTCCCACCGCATCGATCTCATCGATGAAGAGAATGGATGGAGATTTGTCCCGGGCAAGCTGGAATATATCCTTAACAAGTCTTGCACCCTCACCTATGAACTTCTGCACAAGGTCTGAACCGGACATGCGTATGAAAGTAGCGTTAGCCCTTGACGCCACAGCCTTCGCTATCAGGGTCTTCCCTGTACCAGGGCTCCCATATAGCATAACACCTGTCGGCGGTTCGATGCCGATCTTCTCGAACAGCTCGGGTTTGGTAAGGGGAAGCTCCACCGATTCGACCACTTCCTGGAGCACATCGTCCAACCCGCCGATCATATCATAATCAATACCAGGAGATGTGATCAATTCCATAACCTGTGCACGCACATCAGCAGCCTTCCTTATTACTGAGACAATGGAAAAAGCAGCATTCATGCAGACACGCATACCTGCCTCAACAGTAACATCCAGCTCAGGAGGGATTATCGTCATAACCTCCTGATTGTTCCCATGCTGTTTGATCAATGCCATATCCCCTTCCACTTCCATAACTGTTGCTATGAAAAGAGGGGGGGAAGTCACTCTGTCCAGTTGATCCTTGAGTTTGTTGATATCCTCGAGATAATTGTTTGCCAGCATGTTTGCCTCAATGATCTTGGCCCTCATGGACTCGTTCTTGATCCTCAGTTCCTCAAGCTCCCTGTGAAGGGATCGGATATCTGCATCGTCCGCCCCCAGAGAGTCTACTGGTGCGTCAACGTTTGCGTTATTCATTCCAAGCGATGATTCTGCAGTTGCATCTGACATGTTCGCCCTCTATAAACATCATGTGATATAAATCCAACCACATGCACAGAGGACTGATGCAATCAATGATCTGGATGTTTCCACAATACTATTTGCAAATTTTTTTAAACATACCCTTCACAGCAGTTCACAAAAAACAGGCTGGATCCAAACAGCATCAGAGGAAAGCAAATATAACGCAGTATTATCATTCTATTTTACTATTAAATGGATAAAAACAGTTTTTTTAATATGCAGACACACCCCTTTGTTTCTACTGGAGAACAAATGGGTATTTAATATATTATTAAATACTTAGTGTACCCAAGTAATAGATAAAAAACTGTAATTAACATCTAATTTAAAAAAACAAAGTATAATTAAGCCTCTATTTTGTAAAAAACATATTGCCACAGTAATCATACAATATGCTTATATAATAGTATATACATTGTGTATTTGTGGATTATGATAAAAACAAATCTGGTAAATTGTAAGCACAATCAGATTTGTTCACAATCAAAAACGAAACCATAGTCTGAGG
>CAYRGB010000248.1:0-1908 GCA_964423715.1 uncultured Methanosarcinales archaeon
AAAGATTCAGCTGTTAAAGGCGAGGAGATCGCAAAACTTATTGACAGAAATCCGGGTACTGTGAGGAACCAGATGCAATCCATCAAAATGCTTGGTCTCGTGGAGGGAGTCCCGGGTCCAAAAGGCGGATACCGAGCCACAGGTATGGCATACGAAGCTCTCGGAGTCACTGCAATGGATACAGAGGCTGAGGTCCCAATATACCGCAATGACGAACTTGTGAAAGGTGCTACTGCCGCAGAGATCATCTTTACAACAGTGCGTCACCCTGAACTCTGCAACGGCCGTATCAAGGTGATCGGCAACATACGGGAGTTCCAGGAGGACGATCGGGTCCAGGTAGGACCCACCCCTGTAAACCATCTTGTGGTGAGAGGGAATGTAGTGGGGCGTGACGATACACAAAACTCACTACTATTTTCGATTGTAGAGATGGTGTCCCTCCCTAAAAAATCCGTCAAACATTATGTCAAGCCCGCCACCATTTCCATCGACCCAAATGCGACCATTCAGGAAGCTGCACGTGTCTTTGTGAACAACAACATCCATGGCGCTCCCGTAGAAGTTAATGGTGTGATCGTGGGGATCGTGACGTTCACCAATATCGGAAAAGCCCTGGCAGATGGAAAAACGAAACAGAGGATTAGGAACATCATGACTGAGGAACTGATCTCTATTGATGGGGAAGCATCTCTGAGCGAGGCTATCCAGGTGTTCAACAAGCACAACATCGGGAGACTGGTCGTGACCGTCGCCGGAGTCCCCAGAGGATTGCTGTCAAAGACCGATGTTCTACATGAACTTGCCATATATTGATCAGTGCCTTCTTTTTGTCATCTCCTGGGAAATATCGTCCAAGGTGACATCATTTGCTGCGAGCATGACCAGCAGATGGAATAGAAGATCAGATGACTCATATATGATCTGATCACGATCATTGTTCTTTACCGCAATGACCGTCTCAAATGCCTCTTCCCCCACTTTCTCAAGGATCTTATCCATACCCTTGCGATGACCAAACAGTGAACATACATACGAACCCACTACAGGATTTGACTTACGGTCCATAATCACATCATAGACCTCACTCAGAACTGATATGTCATTTTTGCTCATGAAGAACCTCCGATTATACAATGATGGTATTTCAGGAGCCTTCTTTATGTATATCGTTTTCCCTTAACCTACATCAATCCGATGTTTATATATACGAATATCTTCAAACTGTTATATGATATCAATAGAAGGAGAGATAGAATATGATCGCAGAAAATATGCTTGTAAAGGATGTTATGACACGTGGAGTAGTAACAGTACCCCTTGATGCGAGCGCTGCAGATTTCGCAAAAGCAATGGCAGAGAACGATGTATCGGCAATTATGGCCGTCGACGACAACGGAGAAGCATTCGGCATGATATCAGAGATGGACGTCCTCAAGCAAATACGTGGTAAGAACTGGAAGATCGAAACTGTCGAAGATCTCATGGCCTCATCCGTGGAAACGGTCAATCCTTCAACAACAGTTCGCGATGCTGCAGACATAATGGTCAAGAAACACATTCACCGTCTGATAGTCATGTCCGAGGATAATGTCGGTGCATCCAACCGGCCAATCGGTGTATTAAGTGCAAATGATATTATCAAAGAATTGTTTAAAAGATGAGATAGATACGACGTTGGTTGAAAACCTACCAATATGACGAGATTGTGCTGGTTTACCAGCCAACGTCTTATCATCAGATTTATATCCTTAAATATATGTGTTGTGGTCCCTGATCAGAACATTCCGCCACCAAAGAACCATACAGGAAGTACCTCCCTGACCATCAGGCAGGGATGAGCTGTTAACCTATCAGATCGTTCTCGGATCAGTGATCTCTCCCGTGAGAGCAGATGCTGCCGCTGTT
>CAYRGB010000249.1:0-1903 GCA_964423715.1 uncultured Methanosarcinales archaeon
ACCCGCTTGTCGATATAAATATGTGATTCGATGAATGGTTCGGTTTCCTCGACCACCAGGATGCGTTCGTGATGTCCAACGTAATCGTTGAACAGGTCCATGGGCACCGGAGAGGGCATGTTCAGGGAGAGATGTGAGATCGATGGATCGTCACCGATGATATCTTCAACAAGAGAGGATGGATAGCCCGAAGAGATGATCCCGATCGTCCCATTGCCAATGTTCACCCTGTTCAGGGGCGACATCTCGCTCTCCTCGACCAGTATGGGATATGACTCTAAATGAAAGCGCTGGTGTTTCCCTTTCATTGTGATGTCCCAGATTGATCGATCCAGTAGCTGAACAGAAGGTAGAATATCGGTACACCTGTCGACCGATCCACTGGTCATTTCCAGTCGGTGTGTGATACGGACGATTACGGGGGACTGCGTCATCTCAGACAGTTCAAAAGCCCGGGTGATCCCACGGTAGGCGTCGTCCGGTGTGGCCGGGTCGTAAACTGCGACCTCTGCCAGTTCGCCGAACCAGCGCGAGTCCTGCTCGTTCTGGGATGCAATGACCCCGGGATCGTCGCCAGCTATGATCACCACACCGGCACCAATCGTGTGGGTGGTGGCGTTTACCAGGGGGTCACAGAGCACATTCATACCCACATGTTTGGAAAGGACCAGTGCCCGCCGTCCTGCGACTGAGGCACCCAGCGCCGTCTCCAGCGCAACCTTCTCATTTGTCATCCATAATGCGTCTGGACCAGTATCTGTGTTGGCTACAAAATGATCCATAAGAGATGTTACAGGGAATCCAGCAACAGCGGTGACCAGTTCTACCTTACTGTCAACGGATGCCAGATACAGTGCTTCAAGTCCTGTAACAGAATTAGCGTTGCTGGAACTCATGGTATCTCAGCATCCAGTTTGACCGATTCATCGGGATGTGCGAACCAGGCAAGGGATGCCAGTGCACCGATGATGCCGTTACCATCAAGCCATATGTCAACACCGTGCTCGTTGGCATACTGCATGGCAAAGTCCTTTGTCAGTTCCTTGCTGCGACAAAGCCTGCTGTACTCGTGAACATCGTTCGCATCGAAATCAGAGAGTACGACCATGCCGGTTTCGTCAGACACACTATACTTGATTAATGCAGTTTTTATACTTTCGAGCAGTTCCTGCTTGGCTGCATCATTGACACAGCCAAACTCAAGGACGGTGGATACGCAGTTCTGTGTCCTTGCAGATACTGGGAATAGCTGTACCAGGGACTGGGAAAGATATACCGAATCCTCACAGCTGACTCCCCTCGCAATGTTATGTGTCAACGACCATGTGGCACCCTCTTTTTTTGTATCAGTATCATCGATACCGACCAACACGCGCTCACGTCTGGAAACCACGATCGTCCCCTTGGCCGTACGCCCTCCTCCTGACTCGGTCACATCGTAGTGCAGCACACCGGCTGCAAAAGCGCGGCATTTTGTGGCACCAACACCGCCTCCACCAAGACCGGTATAGGTGATCGCCACCTCATCACCATCCACGATCACTGCCTCAATGCCAGCAGCGGATATTGATGATTTGAGTTCAAGTTTGCATTGTCCGGCACGTACCAGATAACGGGTCATGTTCCCAAGGGTCCTTGTCTGCACGATCAGGGGTGAATAGGAATAGTGGTATCTAGCCCATGCCGAACCACTGTAGCAGTTGCTGTCTTCTATAATCTCCACATACTCATTTGCCACATCGCATACTGCGTAGATCCCATTGTAGGGAACCGTGCAGGGGTCTGTAAGTTCGATCTGTTTCATATAACACCTTATTTACAGGCAATCCTTTAAAGCGTTTTGTTGACCGATCCGCAATATTGCCAAAAAGTCTGCCTGATCCCTGAGCCTTAATCCAGGAAC
>CAYRGB010000250.1:0-1902 GCA_964423715.1 uncultured Methanosarcinales archaeon
AGAGAGACCGGAATTCAGGATCGCATTGACAGGGGATTCAAGCTTCAGAATGAGATCAAGCAGAAACTTCTGGATAACAATTTGCTTGATGAGAACGATCTGCCTGAGATCGCGACTCTGACCCCGGAAAACCTCCATGACAGGAATACCGGCGTACTTGCAACAGAGGATGAAGATATCCGATCGTTGAGAGAACTGTTGATCTATGGTATCAAAGGAATTGCAGCATATGCATATCATGCTATGATGCTTGGGCATACCAACGAAAAAGTTAATTCATTTATAGAATATGGCCTTGTGGCAACCACAGATGGCTGCCTAACTGATAAGAAGCTCGTTTCATTGGTCCTCAAATGTGGGGAACATGGTTTTGATGCAATGGCAGAACTTGACATGGCACATACCGTTACATTTGGAAATCCAGAACCTACACGGGTCAATATTGGAACAAGAAGCAATCCCGGAATTATCGTAAGTGGTCATGATCTAAAGGACCTGAAAGAATTATTGGATCAGCCTGAGGGAACCGGTGTAGATGTCTATACTCACTGTGAGATGCTGCCTGCAAATTCATATCCAAAATTAAAAAAATACGAACATCTGGTAGGCAACTACGGTGGCTCATGGTGGAAACAGAAGCAGGAATTCGAGAGTTTCAACGGACCAATATTACTGACAACCAACTGTATAGTCCCCCCAAAGAAAACTTATATTGACAGGTTATACACTACAGGACCCGTGGGTTATGACGGTGCCACGCACATCGTAGCTGTGGATGGTAAGAAAGACTTCTCGGCTATCATTGAGCAGGCAAAGACCTGTGAACCTCCGGTACAACTAGAAGAAGGTACAGTCATGACCGGTTTTGCTTACAATTCCATATTATCTGATGCAGACAGGTACGTTGATGCCGTCAAAACAGGCAAGATCAAGAAGTTCATTGTCATGGCAGGCTGTGACGGACGTCACAAGAACAGACAGTACTACACAGATTTCGCAGAGGCATTGCCCAAAGATACTGTCATACTTACCGCCGGATGTGCAAAATTTCGCTACAATAAACTTAACCTTGGGGACATTGATGGAATTCCAAGGGTGCTGGATGCAGGACAGTGTAATGATTCATTTTCACTGATCATCATTGCACAGGGACTGATGGCCAGACTTGGATTTGAAGATGTCAACGACGCACCGATCTCATTCAATATCTCATGGTATGAACAAAAGGCAGTCCTTGTTTTGCTTACCCTGCTGAGGCTTGGAATATATGATATTACCCTTGGCCCTACACTTCCGGCTTTTATCTCACCGAATGTCCTTAATGTCCTGGTGGAGAGGTTCAATATAACACCGAACAGTACCATAGAAAAAGACATGGCGAGGCTCTTAACATAAATCCTTAAAAATGGAAACAAGGGAATTTAAAAGATGCTTCAAATGAGAAGGGTCGAATTCCCAACAATCGCTCTTCCGATCGATGCGAGAATTGGTTTGGCATTCCTGTTCCAGCGTAGTAAGGAATGATCTAAAAGGGTAAAGACCAGATTTGATCTGGTCTTTATTTACTTCTGCCTTATACTGAATGGATGAAGGGAGGTTCTCTAAGGGTACTCTTCATTATATGATACAGAATGCTAAGTCAGGTAAGCCATTTACTCTTAATGCTCATGTTAGGGAGAGATTGGATATGTGGGGCTGGGAGTGTGGTGTTCGAATCTCTTCATCCTATCTGGCTTTTTTCTCGGATTGAAAGTATACCTTATATGCATTTAATCTGGAGTTTACCGGGATGCTACAAGAACGACATATATTTTATGCCAGTAAGGACAAAATATTCGTTTGAATTCGACTTTCTTCAACCTTTCCCGAAATTCTACAAGTGTATCGAGTCTTTCATAGGCC
>CAYRGB010000251.1:0-1891 GCA_964423715.1 uncultured Methanosarcinales archaeon
ACAGGCTGTCAGTGAGATGCTCACAGCCGAGGAGGATTCAAAGGATCTAGGAATACCTGTTGAGAACCTGTTCGACATTGTTACAAGGGTTGTAAGGGACATGAACATGTATATGATCAAACCCGATATAACCTCCACTCCGCAGTTGTTAATGGGGGTTGCAAGGTTCTATGCTAAGGGTGTTGCAGGTATGCGGTATGCAGCCTATGTTGAAGTGGTTGGCAAGCGAAGATTTCGCTTGATACTGAACAGCTGGGCCAAGAAGGAAGATGCACTTACAGGTTTCTATCACAAGATGCTTGAGGAGATCGAAAAGAGGATCGATATCAGGATTTCGTGGATGAGGGCATCACACAGTACATCAACAATACAACGATCCAGGACAGTGTTATCCAGCGTTCGAAAATAGGTGCACAAAAACGCCTCTGTCCGCAGTGCGGCAGGGAAGCAAGGGATAATGAGAAGTTTTGTATGGAATGTGGTGCGAAGCTGGAGTAAATTCAGGAAGAGTGACCAGTTCCAATAGTATCGAATATAAGACATTCCGTTCGGAACCATCTCTAATCACAGATACTGCAGTTCTCCTCGAACAATCTTCTCTACATCTCTCATTCAAAACCTTTAACATATAACGCAGCCAATTCAGGCCTATGCTACATTTTGTAGGACTTGGCCTTTTTGATGAGACCGATATATCTCTGAAAGGTTTACGAATGATCCAGAATGCCGACGATGTATATGTGGAGTTCTACACATCCCGTCTGCTGGGCACGGATATTAAGAAGATGGAAGATCTCTATCAGAGGAAGGTCCATGTACTCACGCGTGAGGATGTGGAACAGCATCCTGACTGGCTGCACGAGGCAAAGGAGAAAGATGTGGTCTTCCTGACCGGTGGCGACACGATGGTCTCCACCACCCATGTGGACCTTCGGTTGCGTGCAATTGATATGGGTATCGATACGACATTGGTCCATGGTGCATCCATCGCATCGGCCATATGTGGTCTGTCTGGACTGCAGAACTACCGTTTTGGCAAAGCAACTACTGTTCCCCATCCGTACACCAGCAGGCGTGGGAAGACCATTATCTCAGAGACCCCCTATGACACGATAAAGATGAATATGGAAAATGGACTCCACACTGCTGTTTTCCTGGATCTCGATAAGGACAGGGGTTTCATGACGGTCAACAGGGCTCTTGAGCTATTGCTTGATGTGGAATCCCGGCGTTCAGAGGGTGTGATGGAGAACTGTCTTGCTATTGGTATTGCACGCGCGGGTTCGGATGGGCCTACCGTTCGGGCAGATTTCGCACGGTCCCTGATGGATATGGATCTCGGAGCACCATTGCATATACTTGTGATCCCTGCATCGTTACATTTCATCGAGGCCGAAGCTCTTGTAAAACTGGCAGATGCACCCAAAGAGATCTTGCACCTGACAGATGCCTGAGAATAACACATTATTAGTATAAGCTATATTAAACACATGAACAGATTGTTGGTGAGAGGCTACAATGGTACGCGGTTCAGTAGGCGTTATATTTGGAGAGACTGGAACACTCGATTTCAAGTTCTTAATATCTGATAGTACTGCAGTTATGAGGGGCGAATACGTTAAGGCTTGGCATGAGACCGATGGCTGGGTCCTTGCACAGGTCCTTTCCATCACTCGGTCCAGTGACTCATACTCGTTCGAGGATGCAAAAGAAGGCAGTCGAAAGGACAAAAGCGGAGACCGCATCCTGGCAGAGGCAACAGTTATCGGTACTAGGGATGGTTCTGGTCTTTTGAGGGCACCGATGACGCCATTCAGTCCAGGTGATCCTATATACAAGGCAGATGATGATCTCATTCGTACTGTGCTCGGTCTGTCCGGGAACGAGATGT
>CAYRGB010000252.1:0-1884 GCA_964423715.1 uncultured Methanosarcinales archaeon
ATTCCCAAAAAGACCGTCCAATACTTTTTTTATTGTATCCTCGTTGTTGAATCCGATCAAACTCTTCTGTACTACCCCATCTTTGAACATGAACAGTGTTGGAACTCCACGGACCTTATAGGTCTTTCCGATCGTCCTGGACCTGTCGAGGTCTACCTTGACGAACTTGATCCTCCCTTCATATTCACCAGCAAGTTTCTCGAATATCGGTCCCATTTTCTTGCATGGAGGACAACTATTTGTATAGCAATCAACCACCACAGGCATATCAGACTGCACCACCTCATGGTCGAATGCGGCTGTATTTACTTTGTAGAGGTTTGTATTGATCGTGTCTACTTCCGGCTCATCGCTTTCTGCTGATCTTCCAAAAACCTTGTTGAGTATCCCCATATGAACACCATCTTTTAATAGATATATTTTATACATGTTCTTTATTGTTATTAGATGTTTGGTAGTATTGATGGTTTTCTATTTTCTGTGCAGTGAAATTTGAAAATCCAAAACTATATCATTCTTAAAGGAGAATCAGTTATCCAGAAGGTGTCATCCGCATGAGGATAGGAATATACATATGCCACTGTGGGCTTAATATTGCAAATGTCATAAATATTGACATGCTGCGTGAGAAGGCAGGAGTACTGGACGGTGTCGTAGTTGCTAATGACATTCAGTTCATGTGTTCTGATGCTGGCCAGGATGCGATCGCTGATGATATCAAAGAACATGGTGTGGAACGTGTTCTTATTGCTGCCTGCTCCCCAAAACTTCATGAGATGACCTTCAAGAAAGTACTTGAAAGGATCGGGCTGAATCCTTATCTTTTGGAGATCGTAAACATCCGTGAGCAGTGTTCCTGGGTCCACATGGACGATCATCATATGGCAACACAGAAAGCATTCGATCTGGTCAGGATGGGTGTGGCCAAATTGAAACTCCTTGACCCTCTGGAGATGAAGACGATAAAGGTTACAAAGGATGTCCTTGTAATTGGAGGGGGAGTTGCAGGTATAGAAGCTTCGTTAAACCTTGCGGACGCAGGGTATCATGTATATATGGTGGAGAAAGAACCCACTATCGGGGGGAAAATGGCATTACTCAACGAGGTGTTCCCCACAAATGACTGTTCTCTGTGTGTACTTGCTCCGAAAATGACAGAGGTATATAACCATCCGAACATCGATCTTTTCACATATTCTGAGATCCAGGATGTTTCAGGATCGGTTGGAAACTTCCTTGTAAAGGGGGTAAAGCATCCAAGGTATGTATCTGAAGACCTGTGCAAGGGATGTATAGATGAGTGCGCAGGAGTGTGCCCGGTAGATATGCCTAATCCCTTTGACCAGGGAATCGGCAAGACAAAAGCGATCAACATGCCCATCCCACAGGCAGTGCCGCAAGTTCCCTATATTGACACTGAGTTCTGCGTTGGCTGTGGACTCTGTGAACAGGCATGCCCTGCAGATGCTATCGATTATCTACAGAAGGAAGAGCCGTTCTCTTTCATTGTAGGAGCGATCGTTCTGGCTACAGGATATCAACATTTTGATGCCTCTCGCAAGGAGGAATATGGTTATGGCAGATATCCTGACGTGATCACGAACATGGAACTCGAGCGCATGTTGAATGCGTCCGGTCCTACACATGGAAAGGTCATGGTACCATCAAGTGGGGAAATCCCAGACCGTGTGGCGTTCATACAGTGCGTCGGTTCCAGGGATGAGTCTGTCGGAAATCCCTATTGTTCCCGTGTGTGTTGCATGTCTGCCATGAAGAACGCCCAGCTTATCAAGGAAAGGTATCCTGATACGGATATCACGATACATTATATTGATATACGCGCAGCAGGGGAGATGTATGAAGAATATTATACCAAAACCCAGT
>CAYRGB010000253.1:0-1862 GCA_964423715.1 uncultured Methanosarcinales archaeon
TCATCCGGGCGGCGAACTCATACTGATACATCAATATTCCAAGGTCAAACCCTTTTTTGAAGAGTTTGAAAGTGATTGGAGAGGATATAGAGTATGGCAGATTGGAGACAACTTTGTTAAAGTCCGGCAGGTCGATGTCCAGTACATCTGCATGTATGATCTCCACGTTAGCAACATCATCAAAACGATCATGGAGGACATCGGCAAGACGTGGGTCGAGTTCTATGACAGCAACAGACCCGGCGCGTGCAGCGATCCTTTCAGTGAGATTACCGATTCCGCCCCCTATCTCAAGAACAGTATCCTGCTGACACAGATCGCCAGCATCCACTATGCGATTAAGCAGTTCCTCATCGATCAAAAAATGTTGGTCATGGCACCCTCCCTGGATACCATACTTCATAAGGAGAGGTCGTACCAAACTATCTGCACCTTCAATTAGTCACGTTTTGGGCGACGCATGGTAGTGGTGAACAGGCGATATTTAATCCTGTCATCCCTAAGTTCTTCCAATATACGGTTTGCCAATACCTTTTCAGGAGTGTGTACTCCCCCCACACGATCATGCAGGTCCTGAAAGTTCTTGAAATCCCCTTTCTTCTTCTCCTCTATGATCGCCCACATCAACTTCTTACCGATCCCGGGAAGAAGCTCTAACATATGTTGGCGTGATGTGATGGGGTGAGCGTCATTGAAGAATTTGACGAACGACTCTTCCTGATGTTTAACACATTCTTCGATAACAAAGGGCAGTTCAAGCTGTGCACCGTGGCTGAGATCATTGTAGTTTATCCGGTGCTTCACATGATCGACCTCATCCCGGTCACCGTCCCCGATATATATGCGGGAATGAATCTGGGGATTTGCATTCGGTTTGGGAACAAGCTCCATCAGTACGAAATATTTATCTCCCACTGCCTGTAAAAGAGGTTTCTTCTGGTACCCAGGACGATTATCTGTTGGACTGCCATATGGTAAATAATCGATAACCCATGCGTATTCCTCTTTCTCAAATCGTTTATCCTTTGCTATCATAAGTAAACCTCCAGTAACTCAACCTATGTAATTCAACCTACAGTACCTGACATTCCCTTATAACCAACTCTTCAACAAGAAAATCGCCTATACAGCCGGATTTACGTGAACATATATATTTCAAATTGAATAATTGTAATCTACATGATGACCAAATTGTTGAAACATCCCTTAAATGTTATTCCGTTGCCTTGAGGACCATATCCAACATTCCATCCAGTTCTTCGTCGGACAAAGTGTATCTTTCCTTTGCATACAGAGATCTGAGCTCATCCCTTGACATCGGCATGATATCAGCGATCCTCAATGCGATCTCGGGTTTCATTTTCTCTAATTCAAGTAGTTCATCCACAAGTTCTCTGGACTTTGCTGCACTGGTCTTTGAGAACATATCCACATGATTGATCGCCTTGCGGAGCTCATATCCAAGCTCTTCGTCGCGTTCGATGCACTCATCCATAATCCCGTGAAGCACTTCTTTTACTTCGGATATTGTCAGTAACTCTTCATTCAGAACTTCTTTGACTATCATTGGATACACTCTTCTTGAATTTGGATTGTAATATGGCATGTCACTTTTTATGGCTTCGCTATTGCATTGTCGCAGATGAATATATACAATGCCTACCCGATCGATATAACTATCGATGGGATCTATGCACAGCCAAACCAGAGCCTGTGGGGCACATGCCCCACATCCATGCCCAGTGTTAATGTTTTAGTATTTTTGCGGTTTGAGATGCTGTGGCAATGAGATGACCTCTTTCTTGGAATTGCCATCCCTTACCTGCAGTATATAGGCCCTTCCACGTACTCCCAGTACCTTT
>CAYRGB010000254.1:0-1861 GCA_964423715.1 uncultured Methanosarcinales archaeon
CTATCATGGAGCCCTGTCGAGGCTCCGACCCGGGTTCGAATCCCGGTTCGGGCGTATCAGAAATATCCGGCACAGACCGGATATTTTATTTATTTTTAATATAATCCATCCTTCGAGTCCGGAACTTCTGAAAGAACATTGTTTTCTGAGCAGATCATAATTTCAGTAGATAAAGACCCAATAATAATTGTGGCCTCATTGGAAATAATGAAGAGGAATATAAGGTTGCGACACTGAAAAGCTACAAATAACATGAGTATTTTGAATAGACCAACATTGAATTTACCAATCCACAAATTCCAACCCCGACAAATGTGATCATATGCCATACAAGATACTCGAGAAACGTGAAATGGTGCCGGCTGTGCATCTGATGAAGATAGATGCACCTGATGTTGCAAGGGCCGCAAAGGCAGGACAGTTCATAATCCTGCGTATCGATGAGAAAGGAGAACGTATCCCTCTGACGATCGCAGACTATGACGTGGATGAGGGATCTGTCACTATCATCTTCCAGGAGATAGGCAGGACCACCAAACAACTTGGTGCATTATCCGATGATGACGAGTTGCATGATTTTGTAGGACCACTGGGACATCCTGCGGATGTTCGCAAACTGGGCACCGTTGTGCTGGTAGGGGGCGGTATTGGGATCGCACCGATCCACCCGCAGGCAAAGGCCTACCGCGAGGCAGGCAACAGAGTCATTTCAATCATTGGGGCCCGGAACGAAGAACTGCTGATCCTGGAGGATGAGATGCGGGCCAGGAGCGATAAGCTATACATTGCTACTGATGATGGTTCCAAGGGACATCATGGTTTTGTTACTGATATCATCAAGGAGATCCTGGACGGCGATGAGGAAGAGGTCGCGCGGATCGTGGTGATCGGACCACCGATAATGATGCGTGTTGCAGCCGGGGTGACCGCACCATATGATGTGGAGACCATCGTGAGTCTCAACCCCATGATGATCGATGGGACCGGTATGTGCGGCGGATGTCGTGTGTCTGTGGGAGGCGAGACGAAGTTCGCATGTGTGGATGGTCCCGAGTTCGACGCCAAGGACGTGGACTTTGACCTCCTGATGAGCCGATTGTCCTTCTATCACGATGAGGAGAGCCATGCCCTTGAAAGTTACAATAAATGTTGCAGTGGAGAGGATTGCCAGTGCAAATAAGACATCCAATGCCAGTGCAGGACCCCCGGAAGCGTAAAAGCAACTTCAACGAGGTGGCCCTGGGATATACGGAAGAACAGGCTGTGTTGGAAGCCGGGCGGTGTCTTGAGTGCAAGAAACCCAAATGTGTGGAAGGGTGTCCGGTAAATATCGACATACCGGGATTCATATCAAAGATCAAGGTCAGGGACTTTGACGGTGCCATCGCGAAGATCAAGGAAATGAACGCCCTCCCTGCCATATGCGGGCGGGTATGCCCTCAGGAAGAACAGTGCGAGAAACTCTGCATAATGGGCAATAAGAGCGAACCCATTGCCATCGGACGCCTTGAAAGGTTCTGTGCGGATCATGAGCGGGAGAGGGGTGTGGAGGACCCTATCGTAGCCGAGCCCAGTGGGAAGGCCGTCGCGGTTGTAGGGGCTGGACCAGCGGGACTGACAGCGGCTGCTGAACTTGCAAGGGCGGGACATGCCGTCACCGTCTTTGAGTCGCTCCATGAAGCCGGTGGCGTATTGATCTATGGCATTCCCGAGTTCAGGCTGCCAAAGGCCATCGTTAAGGAGGAGATCGAGTTCATAAAAAAAATGGGTGCTGATATCAAGGTGGGCTACGTGATCGGACGCATCAAGACCCTGAACGAGCTCCGGACTGATTTCGATGCCATATTCCTGGGAACCGGCG
>CAYRGB010000255.1:0-1857 GCA_964423715.1 uncultured Methanosarcinales archaeon
TTAATCACCTCCCTTACTGGTCTTAAAATTTTCCTTTTATTAATGTTGCTGTTTTCTTCAGTCCTGCACTAACTGGTTGATACCATTGATCACAGCTTCGATCGATGCCATGATAATATCGGTGCGTGCACCCCTTGACGTAGTGACCTTCCCATCCTTTGAGAGCTTGACCAGTACCTCTACCAGAGCATCGGTACCTCCTGTGATGGAATCCACATGGTATTCCTCAAGTCGTATATCTGCAAAGTCTGCCACAGCCTTTCGGACACCGTTCAGTACCGCATCCACAGGCCCATCTCCAATATCCGCCTCGATCACTTCTTTTCCATCGACACTCAGTCGGACGGATGCTGTGGGCATCACCTTGTTACCTGACACAATAGTATAGTCTTCGAGTTTGACCTTTGGTTCGCGATAGATGCTAAGTACGGTATCGGCAATTGTCTGCAGGTCTGAATCAGTGACATGTTTCCCATGGTCCCCCAGTTGCTTAACACGGCTGAGTATCTCACCTAGCTGAGTATCATCCACATCAAGTCCAAGTTCTTTCAATGCGAGTGTCACAGAACTTCTGCCTGCATGCTTGCCAAGTACGATCTTTCGCTCACGTCCGAGAATCTCTGGTCCCAGAGGTTCATAGGTGGAGGTATCCGCAAGCAGGCCATGCACATGGATGCCTGCTTCGTGGGTAAATGCGTTAGAGCCCACCAGAGATTTGTTTGCTGATACTGGAAGGCCCGTAAGGCGACTGACCAGCCTGGATGTACGATACAGTTCGTTGGATGTGATCCCTGTGTCATAATCGTACAGCCATTCAAGGATCATTACTACTTCTTCCAGGGCAGTATTCCCAGCCCGCTCACCAATACCATTTATGGTCAGGTGGGCTTCCTGTGCTCCTGCACCAAGGGCTGCGATCGTATTTGCGACTGCCAATCCAAAGTCATCGTGGCAGTGGACCGCTACAGGCACGTCCAATGCAGAGGACAGGTCACTGAAGACCTCCCTCGTTTTTTCGGGAACCAGCAATCCAACAGTATCACAATAGCATACTCTGTCAGCGCCTGCATCCACTCCGTCAATATACAGGGATCTCAAAAAATCCAGATCTGCCCGGGATGCATCCTCTCCGCTGAATTCCACGATGAGGCCGTGGTCTTTCGCATACTGGATGGTGTCCATCGACATCTGCCTGACCGTTTCACGGTCTTTCTTGAGTTTGATATTGATGTGCAGGTCGGATACCGGGGCTACCAGATGGATGGAATCCACATCACATTCAAGCGCATAGTCCACATCCTGTTCCATTATGCGGCAGTAACTGCAAATCTCAGCATCAAGCCCTTCGGCTGCTACTGCCTTGATCGCTTCCCGTTCGCCTTTGGATGTGATGGCCGAGCCGGCTTCGATGATGCTAACACCAATTTCGTCCAACTTGCGTGCGATCAACAGCTTTTCTTCTGTTTTGAGTGCTACGCCGGGTGTCTGTTCACCATCTCTCAGTGTTGTGTCCAAAAACTGAATATTTTCAAATAATATAATCCCTCGTTTGTGTGTTTATATATTTGCGCACTTATTTGATAGCCTTTATTAGATATAAAGCCCTTTTGTTATGCTTATTTCCTATCGTAGAAGATGCTGTTGGAGGCATATGATTAACTATCTCTGGCAAAATATACTCCTATTGGTTTTAGTCCTTTTGGTGCAATCTATAAAATATATACCGGAACAAATGGCAATAGCTCTCGCAAATCGATGCTGAACTCTATCACGACTCCAGTGACCTTGCTTTCTCAACAAATGCCATAACAGTTATTATAAAGGTGGCATGAGCCCAGGTGAGGGGGCTCACACTTA
>CAYRGB010000256.1:0-1808 GCA_964423715.1 uncultured Methanosarcinales archaeon
CTCAAAGATCCCGATGGTGGAAGTCACCTGACTAAGAAGCACCTAAATTGATCTGAAAGATCCGAAATGTTCAAGAACCTTGATGTCAACGAACTTGAAGGTGTTACCATCGAAGGTGACATCGAATTGGATATCAGTGGCGGTGGAGGACTAACCCCTGCCCTTGCCTATGCATTGGGATACGAAGCCGCACAGGTATCACTGCATGTCGCAAATATTGCAAGAATGCTGGGATACCCTGTAGACCAGTTATTCGCTACACCGATGGGTGCTGTTCCTGCAGTGGATACCATTGAACAAAACGTGCTGGAGGAATTGATTCCTTCGAAGTTTGAGGTCTCAAAAGTAGCAGAATGGACCCATTCCATAGAGGAAGTAACCCTTGGTGCAACCTCTGCAGATGGCGGTAGCCGGAAGAATACGATCACCTTAGGAGGAGAGAACGCTCTTCCTTATTATTTTGACGGCGAAATGCCACACCGCAATTATGTGACAATGGATGTCTTTGATATGCCCATTGGTATGGCCAAATCTGTGAAGGAAAACTATGAAGATGTCATAAACGATCCGGCCGACTGGGCAAAAAAAGTTGTCAACGACTTCAATGCCGATATGGTAACAATTCACCTGATATCCACTGACCCATTGATCAATGATACGCCTGCAAGTGAAGCCGCAAAAGTGGTGGAGGACGTGCTACAGGCAGTGGATGTACCAATTGTGATCGGTGGCTCAGGGAACCCACAGAAGGATCCAGAGGTTCTCGAGAAAGCGGCAGAGGTTGCTGAGGGTGAGCGTGTACTTCTTGCTTCTGCTAGCCTGAACCAGGATTATGAGAGGGTCGCAAAGGCTGCCATTGATTATGGTCATGTTGTGCTTTCATGGACCCAGCTGGAGATCAATGCCCAGAAGGAGCTCAACCGAAAACTGATGAAAAAGTGTGGTGTACCACGCGATAGTATCGTGATGGACCCGACCACGGCAGCTCTGGGATATGGTCTTGACTATGCCTACACCAATATGGAACGGATGCGCCTGGCTGGTCTGATGGGGGACGATGAACTCACGTTCCCAATGTCATCCGGTACCACCAATGCATGGGGTGCCCGTGAATCCTGGATGAAGGAATCACCTCTCAAAGAAGATTCCGATTGGGGACCACGCGAATACCGTGGTCCGATCTGGGAGATCATCACCGGTTTAACACTTTCACTGGCAGGCAACGATCTTTTTATGATGATGCACCCCACGTCCGTAGAGGTGCTCAAGGAGATCACACAGACCCTTTTTGGTTCCGTCGAGGTTGAACCGTTTGACATCACCAACTGGATCGGAGCGGAGGTGTGATCAAATGAAACTCAATAGCCCCCTTGAAGCATATAAATATCTGCCAGGAACGAACTGTGGGGAATGTGGTGAAACCACCTGTATGGCTTTTGCGTCCCACCTGATCGATCGTTCCTACAAGCTTACCGATTGTAAACCCATGGTAACGGATGAAAAGTACAGCAAAAAATTTGATGAACTGCAAAAGCTGCTGGCGCCGGAGATCCATGAAGTCGAGATCGGTGTCGGTGAGCGGGCCGTGAAGATCGGTGGCGATGATGTCCTATTCCGGCATAAACTCACATTCTTCAATAAAACTGCTCTTGCCTATGATATCTGGGACACCATGGATGAGAAAGACCTTGTGGAGCGCATAAAGAAGATCGATGATTTTAAGAAGTTCTACGTTGGTGAGTTCCTTACACTGGACATGATCGCAGTGCGATCCATATCCAATGATCCTGAAAAATTCGCTGCTACGG
>CAYRGB010000257.1:0-1780 GCA_964423715.1 uncultured Methanosarcinales archaeon
TTCGTGAAGATCAAAACGAACTCTGGTATTGTGAACCATAATTATATTACAAAGGTTGTGGAACTTGCAGAGAAGTATGGTGATGGAACCCTTGAGGTTACCACCAGAAAGAGCATTGAGATACAGGGAGTCAGGGGAAAGAACATTGACGATCTGATGGCAGAGGTATATGGCAGTGGTCTTAATACTATCGGTATGGGCTACGCCACTGCATGCCCTGGTATGAAGTACTGTCCAGAAGGCCTCGTTGAAACAAAAGAACTTGCAAATGAACTGACAATGCAATTCGCCCAGAAGCTTACACCGCATAAAATGAAGATCGGTGTGGCAGGATGTCCGAACAGTTGTGTCCGGGCGGAGAGGTGCGATATTGGTCTTATTGGGCAGTTGCGCCCCAAGATCGATCAGGAAAAGTGTAATGGGTGTGGACGATGTGGTGAGCTGTGTAAAGTGGATGCCATATCGATGGTCTCAGGATAAGCGGTCATTGACAGTGATCTGTGTATCAACTGCGGATGTTTTGTCCGGGGATGTCCACATGAGGCTGTTGTCAAAGAAGAGAGCGGTTACTCTGTCTGGGTAGGCGGAATGATGGAAGAAGACCGACAAATGGTGTCCTTTTAAAATCATTCTGCACAAAGGACGAGATCCTATCTCTTGTGGACAGGATCGGAAAGGTCTTTGTCAAGTATCGAACAAAACCCGGAAAAGAGCGATTGGGTAATATCATCGAGATAGTAGGAGAAAAACAGTTCCTCAACGAAGTCTTAGGAGAATGATCCCAGACACTTATTAGAGAGGGTTGACACACTTTCCCTCCTTACGTTAGACTTCTTGTCACAATGGGACTGTTGTAAATCTCCAGCAGCTTTGTGTACATGATCCCTGGAGTAATATTACACATCAACCTTCGTTCCCACCCTGAACACCTTTACATATGAGATGGAATCCTGCACCATTTTATCGATATCGAGCTTCTGTTCCTCGTCTACAAGGACATCATACCGTGCCCTGACCTCTGGATGTTCTGGGACCGCACCGCACTCGGTGGCTTCCTGTATTGATGTCTCATACGTTCCGATGCGTCGGGTGAGTTTAATGATATCCGTTTTGTCAAAACCGATCAGTGGATGGTATATCGGGATCCCAAGTCCATAACTTTCAGCATACATATTGGCTGCAGTCTGTGATGCCACTTGGCCCAATGATGAGCCTGTGATAATGCCACTGGCCTTTTCCCGTGTCATGATCTCGAATGAAAGCCTGTACATCATGCGCTTGCAGAAGATACAGATATTCTTATATTTGCAGTCGCTCAGAAAGGTCTCCAGGTTTGCCCCATTGGGAACCTCATACACTTTCAGGGGATTGCCCGGCGACCACCGCTGGAGGATACGGATACATTCCAGGGCTTTATGGAGGTTGGATTCGTCTGCATAGGGAGTATTATTGAAATACACGGGAATGACCGTCACACCCCTGCGCATCAGCAACCATGCAGCTGCCGGAGAATCGATCCCACCTGAGATCAGTGCAACCATCTTGCCCTGTGTGCCCAGAGGCAACCCACCAACGCCCTCAACTATGTCAGTGAAAACATAAGCATAGTTCTGCCGCATCTCTACGAATATCTCGTGATCCGGGTGATCCAGATCTACTGAAGGAGCATGCCCAAGGGATTCCAGACGAGCCCATACCGCATCACCACATCGTCTGCCGATATCAGTGGATGAGTATGCATGATTCCCCGAACGTCGGGCACGTATCCCAAAAGTCTCAC
>CAYRGB010000258.1:0-1709 GCA_964423715.1 uncultured Methanosarcinales archaeon
CTCCAGATTTTCACCCTCCGCCGCGGCTAAAAGGTTCTGGAGAGTATCGCCTATGATACCAGCGGGATAACTTGCCTGGATCTCAACCTCTCCGCCTTCTAAGAATTTGAAAAACCTCTTGGCGTGCTCTTTCTCGTTATCAGCAGTCTCCAAAAAAATACCAGCGATCTGCTCATATCCTGCCTTTTTCGCCGCAGATGCAAAATACGTATAGCGGTTCCTTGCCTGCGATTCCCCTGCAAAAGCGGTCAGCAGGTTCTTCTCTGTTTGCGTTCCTTTTACATCCATTCGTAACAAACTCCTGTTGCAAATATAGTGTTCAATTAATACAAGATATAATAAGTATAACGTTAAACCTGTACAAATGCTTCTTTCTTGATGCGATCCCCTGGAATATTCATCCCAGTCAAAATTAACTGGACAGAATCCATCATAGGAGGTGGCCCACACAGGTAGAAAATACGATCCTTATAATCATGGATCTCCTCGCGGATCATGTTCTCACACACCCTGCCGCGCGGCAGCCACTCCAGGCATCCGATGCTCTGGTGAGCGTGTGGACTACACGAAGATGAGGATTCCTTTGCTGGAGGGTCTCGAGATGTTCAACAAAATGAATATCGCATTCTTCCTTGTTGCTTTCCAGCAAAACGATATCACTGTCAAGCCCTTTATCGGTACAATAGGTACAGATGCTGATCATGGGAGTGATACCGATCCCCCCACTGACCATTGCGATCTTATCGAATTGCCCTTCAACCGTAAAGTTGCCATATGGCCCGGCAATATCTGCAACATCCCCTACCTCCATTGAATCCAGTACATTGGAATAATCATGGCCTGTGAGCTTTTTGGTGAACTCGATGTGATCTTGTTCTGTGGGACTGCTTGATATGGTAAAGGGTTTGCGTACGTCCGTTTCCCGGACCCGCAACGTCACAAGAATGTATTGACCTGGCCTATAGTCAAATTTGTCTGGTCGTTTAAATCTGAAACTCTTGACATCAGGAGTACGCGGGATGATTCCCACGATCTCCGCTGCGAACTTCAATCTATCAACTCCCTGATATCATCGCACTTTATGCATGAGCTGGGCTGTCGTGATCAGTTTCCGGACAGTCCTGCGCAGACTTCGAAGTCCCTCCTCATCCTCGGCCACGCCTTCAGCTCCCCTGTCCTGCGACCAGAACGTGCCGCCAAGATTTGAACCGAATGAACCTCCTGCAACAGGTATCATCTCGTTGATCACATAGAAATTGAGGATGGTCTGTATAGCCGGCTCCTGACCGCCAATGCGATCACCACCAACGGCTATTCCTGCCCCAACTTTGTTCATAAATATCTTTGGATCACGTGCCACCACTGCGCGACAGCGGTCCATGATGGTCTTTGTCTGCGCACTGAGCGTACCCTGATAAACAGGAGTACCGATGATCCATGCATCTGCCCATTCCATCTTCTGGTACAGATCAACAATATCATCCTTATGAATACAGCCCTGTTTGGTCTTGACACAGTGGTCACAGTGTATGCAGAATTTCATCTCTTTGCCGCGGGCAGAGAAATAATCAGTTTCTACATCATACTTATCCTTGGCATATCTCAAGGCCTCACGTACAACATAGTCCGTGGACTTCTTCCTGGGACTTCCAGATATTCCCAACAATCTCACGCTGTCATCATCGGATACCATACCATCCCTTTCTATT
>CAYRGB010000259.1:0-1693 GCA_964423715.1 uncultured Methanosarcinales archaeon
GCCACTTGACGAAGCTGCTCTTCGGCCCAGACGGTGCCGGTGGGATTGTTCGGATTACACACGAACACGATCTTTGCATCTGCCAGCAGGTCTGTTGGTATATTGAACATATATTCCAGTGGATGGTGTCTGATGACGGCTCCCGCAATGCGGCTCTGCTGCTCATATTCGGCGAATGTGGGTTGGGGAATGAGTACCATGTCACCCTCCTCAAGAACGCATTCGGCCACTAATCGTATGATCTCACAGGATCCATTACCTACGACAATGTGCTGTGCATCCACACCCATTCCCATAAAATGGGCTGCAGATCGTCGAAACTCCATGTAACGGTTATCGGGATAGTGACCAATGGTCTCCAGGGATCGCTGCATCAGTTCATCCATATCAAGGCCGTACTCCGGATTAACATCAGGACTCAATTTCTGATGATCGAATGGGCTGCCTAGGGGGTTCAGGTTAGCACTGAGATCAAGTATCTCTGATTCAGGGATGTCGTACATCTGTGATGTCCTGCGGATAAGGCCACCATGTGTGGAAGGTTCAAGGTTCAGTATATTATTTTTGAGGGGAAGCATGATAACGTGTTCCATTGTTTTGATAACTAATATCTTATGAAGAAAAGCTATTTCAATTTATCTAAAATCAGGTTTAGTTTGAACACACTTCACTACCCACTCTGGAATGAAACTATCATTTTGAATTAACCTGGAAGAGTGATATACTCCTGACAGAACATAATCATGAGCGGATACGGGCACACCCATAATCTTAAATACATGCTAATATTAACTATCTAGAACTGGATGATATATATATATGTATGTCCACAATACGTCCAACTGTCATATAGGCAGATACATGCACATACTATTCCACAAATGTGGAAATCTGATCATGTAGATCGAATGGACTCTAAATCCATTCAGCCGGGTTAGATTCCCGGGGTTTCCGTATGTAATCATAGTCATGGTGTATCACGGACGGTCTGGATCAAACCAACACTGATGGACTTAATATGAACAAATAGAATACCGATCATGGAATTAACTGGCTGGGAAGAATAGTCTCAGTTGATGGAATAACATATCATGGAGAAGAAACTGCTGGAATCACTGATAAAAGTCAATGGGGTGTGGATTGCCCGAAGTGGCCTACTTCATGGTATCAAGGACTTCAAAGTATCCAGAAAACATATCCACATCGTGACGGATTGTGGGGAATCCTTCACAGTTAAAAACTCCCGGTCCAGTCGATCTGCGCGAGCCCTCAGGAACAATAAGTATCGAAAAGCCTGCAAACATTGCAAGCTTTCCGATGAGATGATCGATCATTTTGTCAAAAAAGATTTCAACAAGAAGAGGACGCAGGTCAGTGTCGTCTCCACGTCCAAAAAAGCAGCTAAAACGAAAAAACAACCGGCTGCAACGGTCGTTAAGTCCTTATCAAGTACCACACCCAAATCCAGAGAGCTACCATCCGTGATGTCCACAGTAATGGCTGCGAAAAAACAAGTGACTTACACTCGTTCTCAGGGGACGCGGATCAGTACCCTTATTTCTCCCACAGATAAGCAATACTTACCAGATGAGTTGCCGGAGTTCAAAGAACTCGAGGACATGCTGGTCAAAAGGCGGAAAGATGACCTGCGGAAGTTGTATGAAGAGAGCAGGGAGGACCAGCTTGGGAAACT
>CAYRGB010000260.1:0-1673 GCA_964423715.1 uncultured Methanosarcinales archaeon
AGAAGATGATATCGCTATCATTGTTTAGGCTAACGATCACAGCATCTGCATCTTGGATACCTGCTTCCATGAGAACCGTTTCATGAGTGCTATTCCCGATCACAATATTGAAGTTACTTTTGTTGAATATATCAAAACTGGCATGGGAAAGTATTTCCTTATCCTGATCCACCACAGTAAAATAGGTATCACTCTCCTCCACCACTTCAACAATACGCTTCCCCACATCACCATATCCAAGCACGATAAGATGTCCAGTCGCCATTATATCAATACTCCTCCGGGTATATCTGCGATCATCAATGGATCAGCTCCTTTAGTTTGGAAAGTTGTTCTACCGTACCGGTCGCAAGAAGTACCGAATTTCCCTTGAGCAGTTTTTCCGGACCCATGTCAAATATTAGACTGCCTCCTTTACGTATGCCAACAACACTCGCACCCGTCTTATCCTTTATCCCTGCATTTTTTAGAGTTCCACCGACCAATGCACTTTCCGGATATATGGGAAATTCCACAATACTGACACCCTCAAAGAATTCTGTTGCTCCGGCCAGAGCACCCATATATGGATCCATCGCTTTTCTGCCAACAACCCTACCAAGTACCAGTTTTGGTGACACCACACGGCTTGCACCTGCATACTTCAGATATTTTATGTTGGCAGCCTCCTCTGCGATCGCAACGATCTGCACATCACAAATATTGCGAGCAGTCAGCACGATATTTGCATTCTCTTCATCCGATCGGTTTGCAATAACAAAACGTGCAGACGTGATATTAGCACTCTTGAGGATATTCTCTCCGCTTGCTATGCCGTACACACATGGCAGTTGTTTTTGCATCAGGTCACGAACCAGTTCCTCATCATCTTCGATAATCAAAAAAGCCACTTCCTGTTCGTTCAATTCATCAACCAGAGTTTCAACCAGCCGATTATAACCACAGATGATAATGTGGTCAGAAATCCCGACCGGGGCTCTGGTAGGAAGGGGAACTACCATAGTCTTCTGAAACCAAGGTGTGATCACGAATGTGATCAGTATTCCAAATACTATTAGTATGCCAGAGATCTGAACGAACATAGCAAATATCTTTCCCTGCCAAGACATAAGCACAATGTCCCCATAACCCACCGTGGTGGAAGTAGAAACAACCCAGTATAGGGCATCAATGAGGTTCACGTGTTGGGTCTGTCCCTCATATTGGGCCAGATACATGAAAATAAGCACTTCAAGTCCGATGACGCCTAACGCTATGACAATATACTTGATTATAGATGACCTGTAACATGGATTCGATGTATTCATGAGATCAACTCGTTATCGGATGTGCATATATAGCACTATTGTATGATAAGAATATTGGATATTAGAACCCATGGACGATATATGGGCCAAATATCATGAACACAAACGACATCAAGATCAAGATGGTCAACATCCCTGCGATAGAATTGGCGAGGTTGTCGGCTCTTGTCTCGCTGCTCAGGATCCATTTGCAGAACGACTGCAGATAGTCCTTGAACACATGTCCCCCGTCCAGTGGCACGGCAGGGAGACAATTGAAAAGCCCTACATAGAAATTCAACCAGCCAATCCATAACAGTGCATTTGCAATCCAGAAGATACCTATGCCCAGTGGCTCAGCCCAGCCCACAGCGTGGTAGAACTGCG
>CAYRGB010000261.1:0-1632 GCA_964423715.1 uncultured Methanosarcinales archaeon
TGATGCAGATCGTAGACATCGTGTTCATTTTCGTGTTGGCAGGTGTCTGCGTCGTAACTCCTGTAATTCTTCAAGGAACAATCCTTGTTGGTTGGGAAGGAACAGGAGGTATGCAGTTCATATGGGATCCGGTATCATATTTCGGCTTGCTGGCAGTGATCCTGGTATTCTTCGGCGTGATACTGTATCACTCGGTAAAGAATTATAAGTTTTAAATATATATGTCAGCTGCACTGCTGACTATTTATTTTTGATTTGAAAACTAATAGATCATATGAATATTAAAAGTTGGTGAAAACATGACAGATGATGTGGAGATCAACCGGCTAAAAGATGAGTCGAATATCACAGAAACTGAAAAGAAGCATGTACCGGTTATAGAGGCACCGGATATCATGGCGGTGGGTGGGACCTTTGAAGTAAAGGTATCCATCGGCAGGGTTGCACATACAATGGAGGAGGAACATTATATTGAATGGATCGAACTGTGGTTCCTTAACAGTAAGATCGGAAAGGTGGAACTGAAATCCTCCAATGAAAAGGCAGAGGCAGTATTCACAGTAACAATACCAGAGGACACGATTGCTGCAAAAGAATATCAAGTATGTCATATACATGGTGTCAATGTTTGCGGTGACGAGGGGGTCCAATCTGTATCAGTTAACCTGACGGCTCTGGCAAGTTGTAATGTCCATGGTCTCTGGGAGAGTGCAAAGCTTGTGGAGATTGTGTCCAAGGAGGTTGGGAAGAAAAACATATAAATGGAAGTGTGGATCAGATAAATACCATTTTTTGCTCTGGTTGTCAGCTTTCTTTGCTGACACCAATTTTTATAAGAGGATAAAAGAAACATTGTCATAACATTCCTTTCTATAATATTGAACGGCTTTTTATATTGGTAAAACTGATTGATCTGGATTTGGAAAGACAAAGTTTGGGGACCACGATCTTATTGTGAAGTGGATATGGAAAATGTATTTTTCACATGGGGAATGGGAGTGAAAAATGAACTGGATCAACATACCTTTGAGGACGAAATTAATTTTTTCAATGGTTGCAGGTCTTCTTCTGGTGTTGTCGGTTGCAACAGCAGTAATTATTTTCACAGCGACTTCACAACAGGAAGAACTGGCGTACCAGCAACAAGGGAATTATGTTATCTCATCCGGAACAAAAGGAATGGATCGGAACAAAAACATTGGCGGACTTTGAAGACCCGGCCATCGTTTCAATGGCAAAGGATATCGAAAATGGAACTAGCGGCAACATCAAAACTCTGGACCCTACAACTTGTAAAGAGGTAATAATGTTCTATGAACTAGTTAAAACCGGAAAATATTTTTTCATTTTGGTGGTGCCAACAGATGAAATGCTTGCAGGAGTTACAGCTCTCAGGAGCCAGCTGATCGTTATATCTACAATCGCCCTCTTTTTGATGGGTGCTCTGGGTTACCTGATTGCGTTGTCTATTACGAGGCCGATTAACAATATTGTGGATGATTTCAAGTATATATCGGATGGTGCCTTGCACGGTAAACTTGATTCGAGGGCTGACACTGACGTTGAAGTTGATTTTAAGGAGATTCCTGTAGGTTTAAATGAAATTCTGGATGCACTCAAAAAGAATTTCGA
>CAYRGB010000262.1:0-1562 GCA_964423715.1 uncultured Methanosarcinales archaeon
AAGGTAATGGCATCGGTCAAAGCACCGGATGAGGATCGTCCTGCGGCCATGTTCAGATGAATATCCTAACATGAGTTCTAGATTTCATATAAAACCCGAGATACGGATCCTTGGTATAGATGACTCTGCCCAGATCAGCGATCAAATATTGATAGTGGGAGCTTTCTTCCGTGGAGGGGAATGGCTCGATGGGGTGATGTGCTCAGAGCTCACACGTGATGGCATGGATGGCACAGATACTATCATCGATATGGTGACCTCCAGCAAGCATTACGGACAGATCAAGGTGATCATGCTGGACGGCGTTACCTATGGCGGTTTCAATCCGGTGGACATTGTCCGTATCCATGAGGCTACGGGAATCCCGGTGATCGTCCTGATGCGGGCTCTTCCGGATCTCTATTCTATCAGGGCTGCCCTTGAGCACCTGACACAGTCCCAGGAGCGAATGCGTATCATACGACTGGCAGGTGCGATCACCCGTGTCGTGACAAAGGACGTGTCCAATCCTGTGTACATACAGTGTGCAGGCATCGATACGGACATTGCCTGCCAGATCGTGACACTGGCTGCTACCAGAAGCAACATTCCCGAACCCCTCCGGGTGGCACACCTGATCGCAACGGGTATTATCTGCGGCGAGTCATGCGGAAAAGCATGAGGATATCATCGCAGTTTCTCGGTCATTCCTTGCAGCTCTCTACAAGTTCAAGACCTCCGTTCATCAGTTCCTCTGCACGGTCCTCGGTCTTAGATTCCGCAAAGATACGAATGATGGGTTCGGTCCCGGAGGGTCTGATCAGGAGCCAGCCATCCTTGTGCCAGATCTTGACACCATCGGTGGTATCGACCTGCTGATCGCCACCAGTGACCTGTGCCCTCACATGTTCCATCGTAACATCGAGATTGCTGCACCGTGTCTTCGTCTTTGAATTGAAATATACGGGCACGCTCTCTGCGATATCGGAGAGTTTCCTGCCTGTGGCAATTATCTCCAGAAACTTGGCGCAGGCCATGGCCCCATCCCGGCAGTACTGGAACTCGGGGAAAATGAGCCCTCCGTTACCCTCGCCTCCAAATACGGCACCTATATCCCGCATCTTACGTGCTACGTTGATCGACCCCACCGCAGTCCATGCCAGCTCGACCCCGGCTTCCTCTGCCACGTCCACCATACGCTGTGATGAGCTCACTGGCGTGACGATCGGTCCCTTCTTTGTGGACAGCATATATTTAGCCATCATGGATAGCAGGGTTTCCTCATCGATAAAATCACCATTCTCATCAAAGAATACGGCACGATCAGCATCACCATCCTGTGCAACACCCATGTCTGCACCCTGGTTCTTGATGATATCTGCAAGCTCGGTGAGTACGTCCGGTGTTGGTTCCGGGTTGCGCCAGGGGAATGTGCCGTCTACATGTCCATTGATGGTGATCACCTCACATCCCAGTTTCTGCAACAGGAAGGGAAGGGTCAGGGAACCGGCACCACATCCGGTATCCACAACGACCCTGAAACGTTCTCGGCGTATACTGTCTGCATTCACGGAATCAATGAT